>DATDOR010000282.1:0-9527 GCA_035293165.1 Anaerolineales bacterium
CCGGTCGCCGCGCTGAAGATGGTTCAACCCGTCCAGGTGTGTGCCCATTTGCGACGTCCCATACACCACGTCAATGATCCAATTGATGTTCTCCGACCCCCACCCTTCCCCGCCGGAATCCGGACGGCGGCGGTTCTCCTGGTGCGCGGTCGTGTGCAAACTCTGCCGGAAGCTTCGCCCCGGAAATGCCGGAACATGCTGGTCGAGTGGATGGCTCAAATCAACGACCCGCCCGCTACGCACCAACCGCGCTGCCTCCGCCACCTTTGCGGGTGTAATCTCATTCAACATCCCAATTTGATCGGCCTGCCCATGCTTCGAAGGCCACCAATTACCGTTCATTTCTGCTCCTCACAGTTTGTCAGGAGCGGGTCGGCTGCCGGGAAAATAATCAGGGCGATCCCTGGCAGCAACCCGCAAATCCTGATTGTCCGTGTCCTACTCCTATTCAGAAGACCACGCAGTGCGGAAATCGGGATACAGCACCAACCCACCATCCACGTAAATTGTCTGCCCGGTGATGTAGGCGGCTTCGTCGGAGCAGAGGAAGGCGACGACGGCGGCCATTTCTTCAGAAGTGCCCGCGCGGCCCATCGGGATATGGCTGACCACCTGCTCGCGTTTGATCGGGTCGTCAATCCATGCGCGGTTGATTGGGGTCACGGTCGCGCCAGGGCCAACCGCGTTAACGCGGATGCCGCGCCCCGCGTATTCCAGGGCAAGTGTGCGGGTCAGATTCGCCATGCCGCCTTTGCTGATGGAGTAGCTCAAAAAGCGCGGTTTGGGGATAACCTGGTGGACGCTGGAGATGTTGATGATCACGCCGGGTTTGTTCATTGCGAGGAAGTGTTGGATGGCAGACTGGGCGGCGACAAATGCCCCGCGCAGGTTGACGTTCAGCACCCGGTCAAAATCTTCAATCGTGATCTGGTCAGAATCGGCGGGGATTTGAATGCCAGCGTTGTTGATCAAAATGTCCAGCCCGCCGAGCTTTTCAATCACTTCCTGTACCATTTGCTGAACTTCGTGGGGTTTCGATACATCTGCCTGGACGAGAATGTGATCCTCGCCGTGGTCGGCCATTTCGTGCAGATCGTGCTCGATGGCATGGTGGACGAGCGCATCTGTTTCAGCAGCATCGGATTCGGCTTTGCGGAAGTTGATGACAACTTTCGCGCCCTCTTGGGCAAACCGTACGGCGATGGACTGTCCAATGCCGGACGTACTGCCGGTAATGAGGACGACTTTGTTTTTGAGACCTAACATGGGGAACTCCTGAGATTGGATTTTAGAGATTCTGTGTTTTCTGTGTACGATTATGGCTCCAGACTTCCACCCGATTGCTGGATGAGTTTAGCGACAAGACCGGTCCATCCGGTTTGATGAGAGGCGCCCAGGCCTGCGCCGTTGTCACCGTGGAAGTATTCGTGGAAGAGGATTAGGTCACGGAAATGCGGGTCTTGTTGGAAAAGGTCATTACCACCGTTGAAGGGGCGGCGTCCAGTTTCATCTTGCAAGAATAAGTGAATCATCCGGCGGGAGAGTTCTGCAGCGACCTCGCCCAGATTTATCAGGTTGCCGGCACCGGTGGGGTATTCGACTTTGAAGTCATCGCCGTAGTAGTGGTGGAATTTTTGGAGGGATTCGATGATCAGGTAATTGACGGGAAACCAGACCGGGCCGCGCCAGTTGGAGTTGCCGCCGAACAGGCCGCTTTGGGACTCTGCCGGCGAATAAGCGACGTTGTGAGCCAGACCACCCGCGTAGAAGGTGTATGGATTCTGCTCGTGATATTTGGAGATCGAGCGGATACCGTAAGGAGAGAGGAATTCGGTTTCGTCCAGCAGGCGACGGAGGACGCTTTCCAGGCGTTCGCGGGTGAGGATCGCCAGTAATCGGCGCTGCCCCCGGCCAGGAACGTGGACACTTGCCATGTTCCCGCTCAGGTGGGGGCGGTTGTCTACAAACCACTTCATGCGGCGTGCGAAGACAGGCATTTTTTCGAGCAAATCTGGCTCGATGGTTTCAACCGCAAAGAGGGGGAGCAGACCGACCATCGAGCGCACTTTCAGGCGAACCGTCTCGTTGTCTGGCAGGTGGAGGACATCATAAAAGAAACCATCCGCGTCATCCCACAGGCTGATGCCGTCGCGTCCGATGCTGGACATAGCGTGGGCAATCCGCAAGAAATGTTCAAAAAATTTGGTTGCCATGTCCTGGTAGACAGGGTCTTCTCTGGCGAGTTCAAGGGCGATTTTGAGCATTGCGAGACAAAATGCGGCCATCCACGCCGTACCGTCGGATTGGTCAATATGTCCACCAGTGGGAAGCATCGCGCTACGGTCGAAAACGCTGATGTTGTCCATGCCTAGAAAGCCGCCCTGGAAGATATTGTTACCTTCCTCGTCTTTGCGGTTGGTCCACCATGTGAAGTTGAGGAGCAGTTTGTGGAAGATACTTTCGAGGAACGCACGGTCAGGTTTACCCTGCATTTTGGCATCAATTTTATACACGCGCCAGGCTGCCCAGGCATGGACGGGCGGGTTCACGTCGCTGAAAGACCATTCATAGGCGGGAAGTTGTCCGTTCGGGTGCATGTACCACTCTCGGGTGATGAGGAGAAGCTGGCGTTTGGCAAAGCCGGGGTCTACGAGGGTAAGCGGGATGCAGTGAAATGCCAGATCCCAGGTGGCGTACCAGGGATATTCCCATTTATCAGGCATGGAGATGATGTCGAAATTTGTCATGTGTGTCCATTCGTGATTGCGCCCATTTTGGCGGGATGCAGGCGGGGCATGGGTTCCCGGATCGCCGTCAAGCCACTGTTCCACGTCGTAGTAATAGAGTTGTTTCGACCAGAGCATCCCGGCGAGGGCCTGGCGTTGGACGCGTCTTTCGTCTTCAGTGAGGTGGGGATTTTGGATGGCGGCGTAGAAGGCGTTGGCCTCGGAGAGGCGGGTGGAGAAAATCTCGTTGAAATCTGAAAAGGGTTGAAAGTGAGATATTGAAGATTGGGTGTTGGATATTGCTGATTTGAGATTTGAGATTTGAGATTGGGTGAGGCGCAAGCGGAGAGTGATGGATTCGCCGGATGGGATTTCGGCATGATAGAGGGTGGCGGCTTTGGTGCCCTGTTTGGCAGGGTTGATTGCGCCGGTTTCGTTTTGGATCAGGTATCGGTGGAAGGCGTCTTTGACGTAGGGGGAGGCGTTGGGACTGCCCCACAAGTGTTCGTTGTTGGTTTCATTTTCGGTGAAGAGCAGATCGGAGGCGTTTTCGGCAGAGAGGGTGTGTCGGATATACCCATCCGCAGTTCCGGCAGCGGGGTGGGAGGCTTCGAGAACTAGTACCCCGCGTGTGCCTTTGATTTGTTTTATTTCCGGTTTTCCAGGGACATCGCCCATCGGACCAGCTTCATAACTCCAGCTCCAGGTGTTGCGGAACCACAGGGTGGGTAGAACCCAGATTGGGGTGGTTTCGGGACCCCGGTTGGTGATCGTAACGCGGATCAGGATGTCATTCTCGCCGGCTTTGGCGTATTCAACTTCCATATCGAAGTAGCGGTTCTCGTGGAACGCGCCCGTGTCCACCAATTCGTATTCGTAATCATCGTATCCTCGGCGGCGACTTTCATCCAACAATTCGCCATACGGAAAAGCGGCTTGCGGATATTTGTAGAGCATCTTCATATAGGAGTGCGTAGGCGTACTATCGAGGTAGTAATAGGTTTCCTTGACATCCTCCCCATGATTGCCCTGCGGCCCGGTAAGGCCAAAAAGCCGCTCCTTGAGGATAGGATCACGTCCATTCCACAGCGCTAACGCGAAACACAGGGATTGGTTCCTGTCGCAGATCCCCGCCAGGCCATCTTCGTTCCAGCGGAAAGCACGGGAGCGGGCGTGGTCGTGTGGGAAGTAGTCCCAGGCGTCTCCGTTTGCGCTGTAATCTTCTCGGACTGTACCCCAGGCGCGTTCACTGAGGTACGGGCCCCAGTTTTTCCAGTTGGCTTTGCGAGCGGCGTGCTCAGCCAGGCGGATAAGTTCGGCAGTTGGGTTTTTTGACATGCGCTTCCTCCAAAATGGATAGAAAATTTTGAATAATTATTGGTTCTTTGGGAATCTGGCATTAACCACGGCAAATCCCTAAGAGCCTAATTATTTGTCTTGGTTAATCCAAAAATGTTTCACCCGAATTCTTACAGGATTATTACAGTTTTATGGGTTAGAGGAATTCCCTTGCTCACAGTCTAAATCGTCCTATAATCTTTAGTAACCGTTCAGTTCCCCACTTGCAGGGGGTAAGAACCCGAAAAAATGGTGTCCGCAGGGGGTGTACACCCCCTGCGGACACCATTTTTTCGGATAATCCCCTCACCAAGTGAACGGTTACAATCTTTATACCTCATACTTCAGGAAGTGAAAAAATGTCCTTGCATCGAGAACCTTTTCGTCTTAGCGCAGTCCTTGACCGCTGGAGTCCTCCAGAAGAGATTGTCCTCATTCTCTCAGCCTTGCTCATCGGTGCAGGAACGGGTTTGGGTGCGGTTATTTTTATCTGGTTGCTCAGGCAAATCAATCTCCTCGCTCGAGAAGTTCAACTTATCTTTGGAAGTGTCCTTGGTCTGTTACTTTTCATGGCTGTTGCAGGGCTAATCGTAGGGTATATGGTCGATCGGTGGGCGAAAGAAGCGAAAGGTCATGGGGTTCCCGAGGTGATGGAAGCTATTGCATTGCGTGGGGGGCGCATCCGGCCAATTGTCGCGGCCATAAAAATCCTTGCCTCTTCGTTGACTATTGGCGCAGGTGGCTCTGCAGGTCGAGAAGGACCGATTGTACAGGTTGGTTCAGCGTTGGGGTCAACGTTAGGGCAAGTGTTGCATTTTTCAAATGAGCGGGTGCGGACATTAGTGGCGTGCGGGGCAGCAGCCGGGATTGCGGCGACGTTTAACGCCCCTATTGCGGGATCTATCTTTGCTCTGGAGGTCATATTGGGGCGGTTCACAGTCCGGTATTTTGGGACGGTGGTGATTAGTTCAGTAGTAGCGAGTGTGATTGGTCGAATTTTCTTAGGCGATAAACCTGCATTCACTGTTCCCGCATACCAGTTGAATCATTTGGGTGAACTTCTCCTTTATACACTTTTAGGGATCCTGGCAGCGATAGTAGCAGTGGCCTTTATTCGCCTGTTATATCGCATGGAAGGTTTTTTTGACGATTGGAAAATCTCTGCATCGCTCAAGGCAGCGCTGGGTTTGTTATTAACCGGTTTGTTTGCGTTAATATTGCCGGGACGCGAAGTTTTAGGCCCAGGCTTAGACTTTATCGGGGAGGCCATCGCCGATGATTTTACCCGCCCACTTGGTTTCTTAGCTGTGTTACTTGTGTTAAAACTGATCGTTACCTGTTTCACGCTTGGTTCAGGTAACTCTGGGGGCGTATTTGCACCAACCTTATTTATGGGAGCGGTCTTAGGAGGAATAGTGGGGACGATCGCCCATAATCTTTGGCCAACCCTTGTTGTTCACCCAGGAGCATATGCAATTGTGGGAATGGCTGCAGTTTTTGCAGGTGCTGCCCGAGGACCAATTACGGCCGTTTTGATTGTTTTTGAAATGTCGAATGATTACCGCTTGATTTTGCCTCTCATGTTGGCAACGGTTATATCCACTTTTCTAGCGGAGAATGTTTTCAAAGAATCGATCTATACCTTGAAACTCAAACTTAAAGGAATTTCTATCCAGGGGGGGCGGGATGTGGACGTGCTACAAACCGTCCGCGTGATTGAAGCAATGACAACAAACCCTGTTTCCGTGCCTGTCGACATGACCCTGGAAGAGCTGTCCGACAAATTTGCACGTACAGGCCGGCATGGACTTGTTGTGTTAGACAAGGAGAAAAAGTTTTGGGGATTGGTCACGCTGAATGATCTCCGTCAAGCGCTGATGAATGGCGATGAAGCATTAAACCGCCTGGTTTCAGATATTGGTGTTCCACGGGCTAAACTGGCCGTGGCTTTCCCCGATGAGACGCTTGGCGAAGCGCTGGCTCGAATGGGTATTCGCGGCGTCGGGCGGATGCCGGTGCTTGATCGGGCTGATCCGAACCGTTTGGCCGGTTTGCTTCGCCGGGATGATGTGATTCGAGGGTACCGGTTGGCCGTCGCGCGCCGGGCAGAAATTCAGCATCGCACCAAACAATTCCAACTCAGAAATTTGGACGAAGCGGATTTTGTGGAGATGCAGATCGAAGATGGATTTGCTTCTATCGGCCAACCCCTGAGTGTTTTGGCCTCTGTGTTACCCCATGAGTGCGTGCTGGTTTCCGTACGGCGGGATGATCACATTATTATTCCGCATGGGGACACCGTCTTGCAATACGGAGACCGGATTACTGCCTTTATCAAAACTGGAGAAATCGAAAAATTACGAAATTGCCTCGGTGAGCTTGCCGATCAAGAATCCAACTGAACAGGTTGGGCAGAGAATCGTTCCACCGCGCGTAAGGCTATCATCCCAAATAGCAGAGGTAGCCAAAAAGTAAACCCCCGGTAAGCCAGCGTGATCACCGCTGCTGATCCGAGGGGCACGTTAAGCGACCGGAGTGTGACGGTCAGCACTCCCTCGACAACGCCTATCCCTGCCGGAGTGGGGGAAACAATGGTAAACAAATAGCCAATCGCAAACCCGGCAATCAGCGTCCCGGTAGAAAATGGAGTTTGAAACGCCAGAAACATCAAAAAGAAAACGGTCAGCAGCAGAGCACGGTTACTTAAGGCCAATGCGAAAGGCCAGGCCAGGTTCGAGGGGTCCTGGCGGAAGTCTACCCGGAGTTCCTGCAAACCGCTCCCTGCGTCGTGAGCGAATTCATGTGCCCGTTGTTCTGAAACGTAATCCCGGCGCAAAATGACTCTGGCCAGCCGATTGATCAGTCGGGCGCCGCCTGTAAGCGTTTTGTTCAACGCATTTTCCGACCTCATTCCCAAGACCAGGAGGGTTGACAAAATGGCGGCCAATATGGTTAGAATACCAGCGGCAAAGACTTCCGCCGCAGTCAAATTATTCCGCCGGATTAACACCACCAAACCCACCGCGACAACGCACAAAATTGCTGCATACTCAAACACCAGATAGAGCACTCCAACCAACGTTACGCGGATGGGCGAATACCCTCTGCGTTTGGCTTGTGCTGCAAACAATGTTACCCCACCCACCACGCCGCTCGGCGTGACCACATTAACGAAAGCTGCCGCAGTCGCAATTACCAATAATCGTCCCAATTGTTCCTCAATACCCAGAGCACGGTAAATGGCCCGGTACGAAGCCGCTACGTTAACCAGCCAAAAAACCTGGACGACCAGCGCCAACGCAAGAAAACGCCAATCTCCCCGCTGGAGCGTCTCTACAATGGCCTCTACTTGAGCCAGGTGTGTAATCAAAAACGATACACCCAGAAATAAGATCACGGCAAACAGAAATTTACGCATGGGAGATTCGAGCGAGAAGTTTTTCTGGTTGGTGGGCAAAAGCTTCTTTAGGCAGTTTACCCTGTACCAATTCCAATAGCGTATCGTTTAGTACCTGGTTGACTGGTGTGGGTACTCCCGTCCGCGCCCCGTGAGTTGCCACTGCGCCGTTCAGCACAACTACCTCGCTCTGCTGGCTTCCTCCATGCAAATCAATATGCAAAGATGGCATCTTTCCTCCCCGCCCGCGCCCAATTGCCCGCACAAGCAGTGGCTGTGAAAGCCTGGTGGGCAAAAAACGGACTGCAAAAGCAAATAATTGAACAGGTGTTCTGGGCAGGGAGATGACCCGTACCCCTAACGCTCGCATTACCTTCAACGTCTCCCGTTGTTGGACAATTTCCACCTGTACCAGGCCGGGGTGTGCAAACACCTCCCCAGGCGACATGTCCAGGATGGCAGAAGTCGCGTTTCCTGTTAAGTTCGTCATCAGTTTGGACCACTTCATGTCCGAAGGATTGGGGTACAAAGTTGCCCGTAGTCCGGCTTTATCCATCGCAGACTTGATCCGCAGGACCAGGCCGTGGTTGGTTGACCCTGGCACGACAGCCAGCCCCAATCCCCGCAGCCGCTCTACTGCTACCATCCCCGGCGCGGGCCGGCCAATTGCTGTCGTAACCGTCCCATGAATGACCTTATCCATCCCCAATGCCTTCTCCAGAACAGGCTCATTGTCTACACCATTTTGTAAACAGACGAGCGGGGGAATTTGACTGGCAAACGGGATCAGCGGCGCGATTGCTGATTCTGTGTGGTACGACTTTACGGAAAATATCCCCGCGTCAAACGGTCCTTGTCCTAAAGCCTCCTCAACGGATTCAACTAATATCGGAGTTAGTTCATACTCCCCATCTGGCAGCCGGAGCCGCATCCCCTGCGCGCGGATTTGTGCAACAGCCTGCGGGCGGTCCAAAAATACAACACGCTGCCCCCCCAGCGCCAGACTACCTCCCACATAGCTGCCAATCGCGCCAGCCCCGACGACTAGAAATGAAAGCGAAGATCTCATCATGTAGATATCTGGGCTGATTATTCAATCTGTTCGCGCGCGGCTTGTAGTTGGATTTGTGAATTGAAAACTGGCCGGTCGGACGAATCTTCAAGATGGGAAAAATCATTTAAACTGGAAATCAGCCACCGGTTGCGGGTGGGAAAATATGTCACCGTGCTGATGCCCGTATTTCCAAAAGTAAAACGAATACCTTGATGATTGGAAAAAGGCGAAATGCCCAACGCGGCGTGCATCACCATGTTCAAGATGCCGCCATGCGAAACTACGAGATACCGCCCGGGTGGACGGTTGAGCAGTTGGTGAATCGCTTGCCCGCCTCGTAGATAAAGTTCCCATTGTGTTTCGCCGGTTTCTCCTGTTGGGTAATGGAGATAAAGGTAATCCGGTTCGGGCGGGTCGCGGTTTTCAGTCGTGGTGCCAGCCCATTGCCCGTTATCTCGTTCCAACCAGATTGGGGAGGTTACGACAGGGAGGTTCAACTTTTCGGCGATGGCAGCCGCAGTATCCTTTGCGCGTGAGAGCGGGCTGGCGATAATCTGGTCGAAACATTTGCTTTTGAGAACGATCTGTTCTGCCAGTGCCCTTGCCTGGGCACGGCCTGTTTCACTCAAGGGATAATCCGATTGTCCCTGCCAAAGACCGCTGGCGTTCCCCTCCGATTCGGCGTGGCGGACGAACGTGATCCGGAAAGAGTCGGGGTCATCTACTGGTGACGGGTCGGGAAGGTGGCGGTGGTCGTTAATGCCGAGAATGTGCCAGCGATAACGCTCAGGAGTGTAAGTCAGGGTGGCAAATGCTGTGTTATGGAATGTAAACCAGGGGCCTTCACTACTGGGGTGGCAGGGAATTCCAAAGGCAAAATATAACGCCATATTGAGAATGACCCCATGAGCAACGATTAAGTAATGGCCCGGTGGCTGGGAAAGCAGGTCGTGGACGGCTTGCCCCGCGCGCAGATAGGTTTCGATGCGCGTTTCTCCGGTCCGGCCTGGGC
>DATDOR010000283.1:0-5894 GCA_035293165.1 Anaerolineales bacterium
GTGTTTGAGAATAAGAATTAGTAATCGGTAATTGGGCAGCCGATATCTTTTAGAATTTCCGCCTGCGCGGCCCACATACGGGATTTTTCTTTCTCGTGGGCGTGATCATGACCCAGGAGGTGCAGCGTGCCATGAACGGTGAGGAGTTGGAATTCGGCAGTGATGGGGTGCCCACCCTGTAGGGCCTGGGATTCCGCGCGAGGGTAGGAAATGAGAATGTCCCCCAGGTAAACATCTCCGGTTTCGGGGTCAAGTTCTCCTGAAGGGAAGGAGAGGACGTCTGTAGGCGCATCTATCCCCATAAAACGTTGGTTGAGATCGTGGAGGGTCTCATCGCCTGTGAGGACGACAGTCATTCCGCTTCCCGGCGGGGCAGTTTGGTGATCGAGAGCAGCCTGAGCAGCCTGTTCGAATAAGGACTCGGGGACAAGCGATTGGTAAGGTTCATCAATTTGCAGATGGATCATGGGTGCGGAGCGCGGAAGAGGTTGTTTCTGGGAATTTATCTTCCCCCAAGGGAGATTTGCGGGTGGCCGAGGGAGCCTCAAGGGGTTTTTGCTCAGGCGGAGATTTCGTCTCGGATTCTTCGGTGGCGAGCGACGGCTCTTCGATTAGAGGATATTCGATTCTAGGGTGGTAAATCCCGCGCAAGGTAGTGGTGAACGATTCCAGGACCGTGTGGAGATCACGTATGGTCAGGGTCGTATGGTCGAACTGACCTGCAGCGAGGCGTTTATCCATGATATCTTTGATCATCACTTTCAAGTCCGCTTCGGTTTTGGGGCGCTCGGCGCGAGCACGGGCCTCGCAGCCATCCGCGATCAACACCAGCGCGGTCTCACGGGAGCGGGGACGCGGGCCAGGGTACCGAAAATCATCCAGAGAGACTTTGGACGCATCCGCTCCCGCAGCCTGCACCGCTTTGGCGTATTGGTATCGTGTCACCGTCGTGCCATGATGTTCAGCGATGAAATCCACAATTCGTTCGGGTAAGCGGTGTTTGCGTGCCAGTTCGATCCCATCGGTGACATGACGAATAATGATGGCAGAGCTTTCGTAGGGATCAATATTTTCGTGCGGATTCCCCGAACCGGGAAGCTGATTTTCGATGAAATACTGGGGGGCGTTCGCTTTCCCCACGTCGTGATATAGGGCGCCGATGCGGGTGAGCAATGGGTCTGCCCCGATCAATTCAGCAGCCTGCTCGGCAAGATTTGCCACCTGGAGGCTGTGCTGGTATGTGCCGGGAGCGGTCATCAAAATGAAACGTAAAAGTGGATGATCAGGACGGGAGAGTTCGGTCAATTGAATGATCGTCACTTTACCCAGAATTGGGGCTGTAAAGAAGAGCAGGAGCAAGGTCAAAATGCCTGAAGCTATTCCGTTTACCAGGGACGAACCTGCGAATAATACCAGCGTATTCAAGTCGGTAAACGGATCGAGGAGGCGAAAGGTCAGCAGGGTGACTGCGCCCAGTGCGCCCGCACCCAACCCGGCCCAAATGTAAGCCATGATCCGCTGGGAACGGTCTAACATCAAAACGCCGAAGACGCCACTCAAGATATAGAACACAGTGACTTCGAGCGCGTTCGACATCCCGTATGAAGTCAGCAAACTGAGGGGCAGAATGAAAAACATCCCTGGCTGGGGACCGAACAGCGCCCCGACTAACAGTCCAAACGCGGTTAGCGGGAAGATGAACGGGAGTACGTTGTAATTCAAGATGAGGATCCGGCCCAGGTACAGAAATACAAGGAAAAAGAAACTGGCATAAAAAACGTGCTTTAGATCACCGGAAAATGCGGGGCGGCGGTAAAGGAAGAGAAGGACAAAGGCCAGGGAAAGGACGACGATCACTGCCGCATTGAAGAAGGCCAGTGGGTCATTTTCTCCAACGAGCAACCCCAGTTGTTGGAGGGCTTCGATATCCACATCGCTGAGGACTTTACCGCTGCGGACAACGGTTTCCCCCTGGACAAAAGTGCGAGGGACAGGGTCAACAGCGTCATACGCTTGTTGGCGTTTTTCTACGGTGAGTTCTTCGCTGTAAAAACTATTGGGGGCGACGTAAAGGCTGGCAAGGTTGGCGACAATGGGGACCTGTTCTTCCGGGAGAGCAAAGCTGACCAGTGTGGGAAGGCTGCGATGAGCATCTTCCAACTGCCCCTCACGGATGGTAGTCCGCATCACCTGCTGTAAGACCGCAACCGCTTCAGTCTGAACCGCCTGCCATTGTTCGTCCGTCAAGAGCAGGATTGCTTCGGCGAGTTCACGGGTAAAAGCAACATCGAGCACAGACAGGTCTTCAAGTTTTTGTTCCAGGGAGGCGAAACTGTCGGCCCGGACAGTTGTGATATAAGCAACGGCATTCCGTAAAGCGTCCACCTGTTGGCGGGCGATACGGGTATCCGGGGTCTTAAAGACAGGAGCAACCGCGCGAGCAGCTGCCTCACGCTGTTGGGCCGTGAGGATTTCGCTTTCAAAGGTAATGGAGAACGGGGCATCGAGGTCAACGGGGGCAACTGTGCCCGTATGAAGGTCAAACCCACCTGTACTTGAAGGGTGGAGGTAGACAATCGCAACGAGGGCGAGGCCTCCGAAGACGAGCGTGAGGAGCGATAGAGAAACGATGCGCCAGCCAGGCCAGCGAGAGAGAAAAGGTTTGGAAGCGGGTGTTTTCATCCCTGCAGTAATTGTTTCACAAGATCACTGACGGTTTTGCCGTCTGCCCGACCGCGGGTACGCGGGGTGAGCGTTCCCATGACCTTGCCCATGTCACGCATGGAGGAGGCGCCGGTTTCTGCAATCGCGGCACGCACTATTTGTTCGAGTTCTTGCGGGGTCAAAGGTTGAGGGAGAAAGACCTGTAGAATCGCAATTTCGTCATTGGCAGCGGTTTCCAGATCAAGGCGACCAGCTTTCTGGGCGTCTTCGATGGCTTCGTGGCGCAATTTGATTTCCTTTTGCAAGATGCCCAACACATCGGGGTCATCGAGTGGGCCACCTTTTTGCACTTCAGCAAATTTGATGGCAGAGAGCGCCATTCGCAGCGTGGTTTTACGGAGATCGTCTCCAGCGCGCATCGCATCTTTGACAGCATTGTTAAGTTGATCTTTAAGGGCCATGGGTTCATTATACCGCGTTAGGCAAGTGGAATCGAAGGCGCACGCTCGGGGGTGGCTTTCGTCAGGCTATGACCCTGCCCAGCAATCGTTCATTGAATCAGGGACAAAAAGTTGCTACAATAAAGACCCCCTATCATTCTTCGGAGGTGGATCATGAAAAACATCCAATGGCGATGGTTGTGGATCATTGGCCTGTTCCTGGCAGCCTGTACCCCTACCCCTTCGGAAACCCCCGAAGGGGTCGAAACGCAAAATATTGTCCTGACGCAAACATCCACAGGAACCCCTATTCCCGAACAAAAACGTGTCTTACTGCCATTGATATTTCGGGAACTAACTCCAGAACCGACAATGACCTCACCGCCTGCTCCTTCGGGGCAAAGCACATCCCCATTTGGGTTTGACACCGGGTTACCCGATTTTTCCGCCACTCTTGAAGCGGAATTGTACGGCCCGCCTACCCTGGCCGCGAAACAAGCCCTTGCTCAGTTGAAAGGTGTACCCGTCAATTCCATCTTTCTCGTGCACATCGAGTCAACTACCTGGCCCAACACCTGCCTGGGGGTTCCCACATCCGGCCTTCCCTGCCAGAATTTTGAAACCCCTGGTTTTCTCATCGTCTTAAGGCTGGATGGCGAATTGTATGAATATCGAACTGATATGACAGGCGGGCGAGTGGCGGCTTCCCCTTGAGGAGTGGCGTATAGTTACTCCTTTTGGGTTTCTACACCGGAGCACCGGGTTGGCATGAAGATTACTTCGGTTCTTTAGGAATCGGCGGGGAGGCAACCACGGCAAATCCCAAAGAGCCATTAATTCGAATACATTCGTAAGTTATGTTGAAAATCAGAATGTCGCAAACGTCGAAGCGCCGTCGCTTCAATCTGCCGCACACGCTCTCGGGTGACGCCTTCTAGATCCCCAATTTCTTGTAAAGACATAGGTTTTCCCTCATCAAAGCCAAATCTTAAACGGAGAATACGCGCCTCTCGGGGAGGCAAAACTTGATCGAACATTGTTTGAATATACTCTTTAAACAACGTGTGGGTGGCCACGTCTTCTGGGTCAGGGGTATCGTTATCCTCAATAAAATCCCCTAACACCTTATCTCCATCAAATCCGACCGGTCTATCCAGGGAGAGGGGGAGTTTGGCGTGCTGGATAATGTCTTCAATTTTTTGGGGGGAAAGGTCTGTTTCAGCCGCCATTTCCTCGAAGGTGGGGTCACGATCCATTTTCTGTATGAGCTGCGCGCGGAGGCGTGCAAGTTGGGCCAATTTATCACTGGTATGAACTGGAATACGGATGGTGCGTCCCTGCTCGGCCACGGTACGGGTGACAGCCTGGCGAATCCACCAGGTGGCATAGGTGCTAAATTTGAAACCACGCCGGTATTCAAATTTCTTTGCTGATCGGATTAATCCTTCATTCCCCGCCTGGATCAGATCTGCCAATGGCAACCCTCGCCGTTGATATTTTTTCGCAATACTGATCACCAGGCGCGCATTGGATTGAATCAAATGATCAAAAGCCTCCTGTCCCTCCCGAATCATGATGGAAAGTTCTTTATGACGATGAGGTCGAACATTGTTTTGGGTCAGTTCTTCGCGGGCCTGTTGTCCATATTCAATCTTTTTTGCCAATTCAACTTCTTCCTCCGCTGTAAGCAAGGGGAGACCCGCCGCATCCTTAAGATACAAGCCGATCAGATCATGAAAGTCTACATTTGCCAGGGGATCCTGCTGATTGGGGGGATTCTCCTCTCCGATGGTATTTTCTTCCGTCTCGTCGTGATGCTTTTTGGAAATTTCCGAAGCCGAATCACCATAGGGGATGCCAGCACTTTGCAAGGCTGCAAAGACTTCCTCCAGTAAAGCCATATCATATTCTGCTTCAGGCAATAGTGCCAAAATATCATCTATTAAAACATAGCCTTGTTCTTTCCCAAAGGCGATGAGTTGAGGAATTAGCGTGTGATTTTGTTCCTCTGGTTCGAGATCTTCTATTCGATGGGTATCCATAAATTTCGTCATTCTGTTATTTGTATTCGTCCTCAAATAAGGATTCCCTGGTATTCAGTCACGTTGAAATCAAGCGAAATCTTTATTCACGCTTATAGAATACCAGAGAAAACTATCTAAACCTCCTCTTTCCACCGCTAATTCTTACAAAACACTTAACTACTCAGGCTAAACCCTGGGAATTCCGGAAAAAAAGGTGTGGGTGGGGTGTACACCCCACCCACACCTTTTTTTCCGGCTCATTTCACTCTAGGGCTGAGTAATTACCAAAACACTTTCAATAAGGTGGCTTTTCCGTGTTTCGCGGGAAATATTCCGAAATTTGATGGTGTTGGGGGGTGTACACCTCCCAACACCATCAAATTTCGAGTTCCCTTCCCGTTAATTACGGTAGAACCAAAAAGGTTTAATAAAGTATCAGAAGCATGTTTTTTTCTATCGCATCAAGCAACAACAAGATCGTTCCCCTTAGGATAGAGAGCGGCCCAACCCTGAATCCAGGCCTACTGCTTGCATTTTCAACCCACTTGTTGTAAAGTTAACCCATCCTTTCCAACCCATAAGGTTTCCTTTTTAAAGCAAATGTTGCGCAGCCTAATCTCAACTCCAAATGCAAGTTTGGCGATACTATCCGTTCCCGCAAACCCAGCCTGCAAAAGAATCGCCTGGATTTGCGCGTCTAAATATCATATAGTTGGGGTAACTGCTCAGGCTAAGAAAGAAGATTCTCCAAAAAAAAGGGTGTGGC
>DATDOR010000284.1:0-4489 GCA_035293165.1 Anaerolineales bacterium
AAATCAGCCTTTTTTATTTAGGTCTATAATCCTATAAACGAAAAAAGGTGGCTGTGAGCGTGACCATGCCCACAACCACCTTTTTTCAACCTTCTGCTGTACCAATCTTGCTTATGGCCTGCGACGTGTCCAGATGTTCAATGCAGCCAACCCCGCTACAATGATGACACCGGCACAAAGCAAGAACCCCAGTACCGAACTTCCCGCAGCAGCAGCATTGCTGGTTTGGTCGGGGGCGTTATTAGCCCCTGGATCATTCGCAGCTTGAGTATTTTCTGCAAGGGCTTGTTCCGTTTGCGTTAGCGCAGCAGGGTAAGGATTAGGTGTATTCGTGGGAGGAGGCGGAGCGGTAGGAGGCGCCGACGTTAACGTTACCGTCGGCGTGATGGTTGGAACAACTCCTTCCCCAATTGGGGCAGCGAAAACCACTGGAACCAACCAGAGCCCGATCAACGATAAGAGCAAAAAGACAAAACGTCTTCGTTTATTAATTACAGCTTTCATACAGACACCTCAAACCACTCACATGGTAACACGAAAAGTTTGTTCTATTTTACAACACTTCCTCACAGAAATCGAACGTTTAATCGGTTCAGATTCTCTTCCCCAACCGCGTTATAATTATCCCTGTCACTCGTCAACCAACCAGGAAAGGCGTTCTTCCATCGGGAATCTGAATTCAATCGAGTTCTATCGTCAAGAGAACACCGTGAAACATCTGACGCTCTGTTGAAGAACACCGTTCCTCCAGTCTCCAAATGAACAACATAGACGAAATCAAAGCTCGTATCGACATCGTGGATCTTGTCTCCGAAACGGTCAAATTGCGCCGTTCGGGGAAAGGGTACACAGGCTTTTGCCCGTTCCATGATAACAAGCGCACACCTGCCTTCGCGGTGTTTCCGGAGTCGGGAACGTGGCGTTGTTTCGGGCAATGCAACGAAGGGGGTGATATTTTCAATTTCGTCATGAAAAAAGAAGGCTGGGATTTCTCCGAAGCCTTGCGCTATCTCGCGGATCGCGCGGGGGTTGAGCTTCGCACCCCCACGCCCCTTGAACAGGAACAAGCAGAGGAAAATGATCACCTGCGGCAACTCCTTGAAGACGCTGTCATCTTCTACCGCCACAACCTGCTCAACACCCCCGCAGGGAAAGAAGCTTACGCCTACTTGATCAAGCGCGGCCTGGACGAAGCCACCATCGAAGCCTGGGGACTCGGCTATGGCCCGCAATCCTGGGATGCTGCCACCCACTACTTCAAAGAACGCGGCTATTCCGAACAGGACCTCCTCGACGCCGGGTTGGTCAGCGAGCGCGACTCCGGCGGCGTATACGACCGCTTCCGCCATCGCGTCACCTTTCCCATCCGGGACGAGCGGGGACGCATGGCCGGGTTTGGGGCACGCATCCTCAACTCCGACGACATCCCCAAATTCCTCAACTCCCCACAGACCGCTCTCTTTGATAAAGGGCGCCTACTCTACGGGCTGGACAAAGCCGGAAAAGCCATCCGGGCTGCCGACCAGGTCGTCATCGTCGAAGGCTACCTGGATGTCATCGCCCTGCACCAGCACGGATTTGCCAATGCCGTTTCTCCAATGGGTACCGCCTTAACAGAAGACCAATTACGGCTGCTCAAACGCCGCACACGCCGCATTATCCTTGCGCTTGACCCCGATGCGGCTGGAGACAAAGCCACGCTGCGCGGCCTGCAGGTCGCCCGGCAGACGATGGACCGTGAAGGCGAAGTCAGTTTCGACGCGCGCGGCCTGCTCCGGCAAGAGGCCCGCCTGCAAGCGGACATCCGCGTCGCCACCCTGCCCGACGACCTTGACCCAGACGATGTAGTGAACCGCAGCCCCGACGAATGGGTAAAGCTCATTGAAAACGCCAAACCTATCGTCATCCATGTGATGGAAACCCTGGCCGCCGGGCGCAATCTCGACGATACCAAGACCAAATCAGAAATTGCCACACAAGTTCTCCCGCTCATTGAAGATGTGCCTAATGCGATTGAACGCGAGGATTACCGCCAGCGGCTGGCCCGTCTACTGCGGGTGGATGAACGTGCTCTGACGGGGGCTGCACGCCCTGTCCAATCACGGTACCGCCCCGCGCGCGGAACTCGCAAAACAACGCAAGCAACACCGGAATCCCGCGGGGGGGGATCCCTCCCAGTTGGTTTATCACCCGTCGGTACCGCCCGTGCGCTAGAAGCCTACTGCCTGGGCATTCTCCTACGCCGTCCTGACTTGTTATATCAAGTAGACCGGGCATTACAAAAAGCAGGGTTAAGCCGTCTGTCCGCCTTCGATTTTCAAGATGCCAGCTACCAATCCATCATCAAAGTTATTCTCAACTCGCTTTCGCAGGATTTCGCCGAGCCTTTGCATGTCATCCTGGGGAGTGTGCCGCTTTCGTTGATGGAATTGGTAGACGAACTCCTGGCCCGTACGGAAAAACTCGACCCCAACGATAACCGCGTCCTGGAAGAATTGCTCCGGGTAATTTTAGACATGCGGCGGCGCGGCGTAAACCAAAATATTGAACATTTGCGTTTTTTGATGCAAGATGCACAAGAAAAAGGCGATATGATTGTGGCTGATTTTCAGCATACCATGATGCAACACACGTTAGCGCTAGGTCGTCTGGATCATGCCATGCGACAATGCAATGACCACTCGATTTTTGTCGGTTGACCTCCCATGACCAAACAACCCGAACCTGTGCAAGAAAACATTCCCGAACCTGAAGAGCCGATCGAACTCCCAGATGATGAAATTCTGGCGGAGCAAGCCCACCGGGCGGCTCTACTCATGGACGAATTAGGCGATGACACCGTTCGTTTGTATTTGCGCGAGATTGGCAGTGTGGATCTGCTTGCCCAAGATCAGGAATTCTGGCTGTCTACTCGAATCCAGGCCATTCGCAACATTGACAATATTCGCCGCCAGCACCCTGTTCTTCAACGAGATGGGAGCCAACCGCAACAGGTCTACACCTTCATTTATGAAAGCACGTTGACATCCTGGCAGCGATTGCTTGAGGATACCGTCCGTCTGGGACACCAACCTCCCGATTTATTGTTGATTTTCTCCGAAACGCAGATGTTGCGCCAGGATTGGGACAATCCATCTCCATCCTACTTGCGGGCCTATCTGAGCAATGATTTATGGGGGCGTGATGCGATGTGGGACGAGATTGCACGGTTGGCGATCAATGTCTATGTGGGCTTTTATGTCCTTCCTGCTCCCCTTGCCGCTCGTCTGCAAGCCCGCCTGCAAAAGCGGAGTGAGCCTCTAACCCTTGAGGATTTCAAAAAACATTTACCAGATAACGAGTCCTTACAGAGGGAAATTAATGCCATTCGCATTCGGGCGCAAGAAGCCCAGGATGCATTGATTCGGGCCAACTTACGGCTGGTCGTCAGCGTCGCGAAACGGTACATTGGCCGCGGAAGTTCTTTTGAAGACCTGATCCAGGAAGGAAACATCGGCTTGCTACGCGCGGTCAAAAAATTTGACCCAACACGCGGGTATAAGTTCAGTACCTACGCGACCTGGTGGATTCGGCAGGCGATCACCCGTTCGATTGCCGATCAGGCGCGGGTCATCCGCATCCCTGTCCACTTGCTCGATTCCATTCAACGGCTTTCCCGTGCCCAACGAGAATTGACGCAAAAACTTGGACACTCTCCCACCGCCGAAGACCTGGCATTAGAGGTTGGGTTCATGACTCAAGAAGATGTGGAACTCATTCATCTAGCACAGGAAAGCAAAAGGCCCCTCCGTTCTGATGTGGCGTTACACTGGAAACAAGCTGCGACAAAAGTCCGGCAAATACTGTTGAGCGCAGAAGAGCCCCGTTCATTGGATAGTCCAATTGGGAATGAAGATAACAGCTTGCTAGGGGACTTTATCCCGGATGACGAAACCCCCGAGCCGATTGATGCAGCCGCCCGCGAGATGTTACGCGAACAGATACAAAGTGCGATGGCCGTGTTATCGCCTCGTGAGCGGCAGGTGTTGGAATTGCGTTTTGGGTTGATTGATGGGAAAGATCATACACTGGAAGAAGTCGGGAGGTATTTCCATGTCACGCGCGAGCGCATCCGGCAAATCGAGGCCAAAGCCCTGCGGAAATTACGCCACCCTAATCGCAGCCAGATTTTGAGAGATTATTTGTAGGGAACTACTCAGCCAGAGTAAGATGTAGCCCTAGCTTCAGCCTGAGCAGTTAGATTTGTAGTTCATGAATCAAGTGCCCGAAAGTTGGCAGGAAAACAGCTTCCGGGCACTTCACGTTTTGAGGTACCCCTGGCACCCAAAACACCGTTATTTTTGTGTCCCCTCTTATATTAATAAACGACTGTTTTTCGATTTTTCGGAGGTTTTCGTCAACGAAAGTGTGAACAACGAGATTCCCGAAAAAAAGGTGTGTTTGGGGGTGTATACCCCCAAACACACCTTTTTTTCGGGAATCTCGTTGT
>DATDOR010000285.1:0-2921 GCA_035293165.1 Anaerolineales bacterium
TCCCCCACCTGCAGGTGGTAAGAACCCGAAAAAATGGTGTCCGCAGGGGGTGTACACCCCCTGCGGACACCATTTTTTCGGATAATCCCCTCACCAAGTGAACGGTTACAATGAGACAATAAATGAACAATGAGACAAAAACTTGTTCATTGTTTCATTGTTCATTTGCTTTTTGGAGAAATTATGAACATCCTCGTCGCTATCAAACATATTCCCTCCCTTACCGACGAACTGCCCATCAACAAAGCCGGTACCAATCTGGATTTCGGTGACGTGGATTTCGTCCTCAACGAATTCGACGAACATGCCATCGAACAGGCCGTGCTGGTCAAAGAAGCCAGTGGGGGCACGGTGACGGTGCTGGGCATTGACCTCATCGAAGAACTCGACAACGTGCTCCACACAGCCCTTGCCAAAGGTGCAGACAATACCGCCAAAATCACCGGCCTGGAACCTGGCCTGGATTCCCACACCCACGCCCGGCTGCTGGCCGATCAAATTCGGGGTATGGCTCCCGACCTGGTCTTTACCGGGGTGCAGGCTGCCGACGACATGGATGGGCAGATCGGCCCGATGCTCGCGGCCTACCTCGACATCCCCTACGTCGGCGTCGTCAATGGAGTCCAGGTCAATGGCGGGAAGGCATCCATCCAAAAAGAATATTCCGGCGGCGTGATGGCCGAATTTGAAGTGGACTTGCCCGCGGTGATCGGCATTCAGGCCGCTGCGCAGCCCCCGCGCTATGCCCCGATCAGCAAAATCCGGCAGATGGCGCAGACTGTCAAAATCACCGAATATGAAGTAGACGACCCCGATACCGATGGGGGAACATTCCTCCGAAAAATGTCCAAACCCGTTTCTGCCGGACACGCCGAAATGCTTGAAGGCGACGCGAAGGCAGTTGGCAAGAAAATCGTCGAAATTCTTGAAGAAAAAGGTCTGCTCTAGGAGAAACCATGTCCAACGACGTTTTCGTAATCACAGAACATCTCAACGGCAAAATTGCTGATATTTCCTACGAAATGGTGGGCAAGGCGAAAGAGCTTGCATCCACACTGGGAGGACAGGCCGTCGCCATCGTATTGGGGAGCGGAATGGTCGCACAAGCTGCCACTTTTTCATCTGATAAAACCATTTACGTGGACGATCCGGGCCTCGCACAATTCAATCCAGAAGCAAACGGGAAAGTGATCGAAAACCTGATCACCGCTCACACCCCGCGCCTGACTCTCTTTGGTTCGACCTCGATGGGGATGGACGTCGCCGCCTGGCTTTCGGCCAAAACCGGCCAATCCTGCGCTGCATATGTCAAAGCTTTGTCTGTTGAAGGTGGTGATATCGTTGCCACCTGCCAGGTGTATGCCGGAAAAGCCATCGCGGAAGCTGTCCCAGGTGGAGATCAGGCCATTGCCCTGGCCCTGGCAGGGAGTTTTCCTGCTGACGCTGGACGGGGCAGTACTTCTGCACAACAAATTGCCTCCCCCGTCCCGCTAGATGGCCTCCGCACCCGTTTTATCAAGCTGATCCAGCCTCAAGCCGGGGATGTGGACATCACCGCCCAGGACAAACTCGTCGCGGTCGGGCGCGGCATTGGCAGCAAGGATGACATCGAAATTGCCGATGCATTAGCCGAAGCCCTGGGTGCAGTCGTCGCCGCCTCCCGCCCAATTACCGATGCAGGCTGGCTACCCAAGACCCGGCAGGTTGGGAAATCCGGCGTAGCGGTCAAACCCAAACTCTATCTCGCCCTGGGCATTTCCGGCGCACCTGAACACATCGAAGGCATGAAAGACGCCGAAACCATCATCGCTGTCAACACCGATCCCAACGCCCCCATTTTCGACTACGCCCATTACGGCACGACCTGTGATTTGTTCGATGTCGTGGAAGCAATCCTGGATAACTTGTAGGAGGTCTCTTTGCTCACTACCCCCGAACTTATCCTCTTTATTCTCATGCTTTTGGGCCTGGGGGGGCTGACGGCGTACTTTTTCTTTGGCATCTATAAGATCGTCCGCAGCGGGACGCCAGCCCCGGCGCGCAAAGATTTGGTCAAACGTTTCGCGACGGCCCTGCTGGATGTAGGACTGCAAAAACCGATCTTCCGCACCCGCCCCATCCTCAGCACTTTCCACGCTTTCATCTTTTTCGGGTTCAGCTACTATTTTCTGGTCAACGTCACCGACGTTTTGGAAGGGTTCATCCCCGGCTTTGAGCTAATCTACGGCGGAAAGAACGCCTCTATCGCCATTCCCGCCTGGTTTGCCAACCCCTTTAACCTGATCGCCGACGTGCTCAGTGTCCTGACCCTGATTGGGATGGCGGCCTTCCTGGTGCGGCGTTTCCTGGGAAATGACAAACGGTTGCAGTTCAACAAGGGCGTGCTGCTCCACCCGAAAGTGGCCAAAGGCGGTATCCGGCGGGATTCGGCCATTGTTGGGACGTTCATCCTGATCCACGTCGGCTCCCGTTTCATGGGGCAAACGCTACGGCTCGCGCGGGATGGGCAGATCGATCCGTTCATGCCGTTTGCCAGTCTCATCTCGAAAATCTTCTCCGGCCTGTCGGCGGGCGCGCTGAACACCAGCATCCACCTGACCTGGTGGCTGGCGATTGGCCTGATCCTGGTCTTCCTCCCCTATTTCCTGCGAAGTAAGCACATTCATTTGATGATCGCTCCTGTGAACCTGGGTCTGGCGAAACAAACCCCGCGCGGAGAACTGGACGCGCCCGCAAACGGTTCCCAACCCCCTGCTGAGGCGGTATCGACTCCCGGGGCGCGTACCCTGCTCGATCTGTCCTGGCCACGCCTGCTCGACGGGTACGCCTGTATCATGTGCAATCGCTGTCACGACGTTTGTCCGGCACACACACAGGGGCGCGTACTTTCCCCATCGGCATTGGAGATCAACAAACGGTAT
>DATDOR010000286.1:0-13186 GCA_035293165.1 Anaerolineales bacterium
GCCAACCCACGATTTTTGTAGTCAAGAAAACATCCGGTGCAGGAGCAGGAAAATCAAGGGTGATCCGCGCATCTTGGGAAGGCGGGTCATTGAATAAATCCTCTCGTCCAAGCGCGGCGTTCACCACATGCGCGCAGGTCAGCACCTGCCGCGCCCCGACCAGCACCCCGGCTCCGATGGGGGTTTTGTTTTGTCCTTTGACCACACGAGCGATGGAATTTTTGTAGCTCTCTGACATTGTCCTTCCTGGGTAATGGGTCGTTTATTCCATGGAGCAGGCATTTCGCTGGTCGAGTAGCCGATGTTTTTTCGGCGAATCGAGACCAAGAAGTGCCGTCTCCCAAGTCATTCCGCTTGATTTCGATACGGGCGACGAAAAGCGTGTCGCTCTACTCAATCTGCGCTCAATCCCTCCTCACCAGCAAGCAAGCCGCTTCATGCCCGTCCAACACCTGCACAAATGGCGGATCCACTTTCTTGCACTCCGCCACCGCCACCGGGCAGCGCGGGTGGAACCGGCAGCCGGTGGGCAGGTCAATCGGGTTGGGCGTTTCCCCTTGGAGGATGATGCGCTCCCGGCGCAGGCGCGGGTTCGGCACAGGGACGACGGAGAGCAGCGCCTTTGTGTACGGGTGTTGGGGGTTTTTCAGCACTTCGCGCGTGGCGCCGATCTCGACGATGCGCCCCAGGTACATCACCGCCACCCGGTCGGCGAAGTAGCCCACCGTGCCCAAATCGTGCGTGATGAACAAAATCGAAATCCCCCGCGTCTGCCGGATTTCCAGGAGCAGGTTCAGGATTTCCGCGCGGATGCTTACATCCAGCATCGAAACGGGTTCGTCCGCGAGCAGGAGGGTGGGTTCGAGGACCAGCGCGCCCGCAATGACGACGCGCTGGCGCTGGCCGCCGGAGAGTTCGTGGGGAAAACGGTGGAGGAAGTTTTCGGGGGGCTTGAGGCCGGAATCTTCCAATGCCTGGCGGACACGCTCGTCCCGGTCGGCTTTGTCCGCTGCCAGCCCGTGAACGTCCAGCGGCTCCCCGACAATTTCCCCGACGGTTTGGGTGGGGTTGAGCGATTCGTAGGGGTCCTGGAAGATCATCTGGATGTGGCGGCGCAGTTCTTTGAGTGGAGCAACGGCTAAATGGGTCGCGTCGCGCCCTTCAAAGATGATCTGGCCCCCGGTGGGGTGTTCCAACCCCATCAACGTAAGCGCCAGCGTGGATTTGCCGCACCCCGATTCCCCTACCAGCGCCAGGATTTCGCCTTTGGCCAGTTCAAAACTCACCCCATCCACGGCCCGGACGAACTTTTCCACCCGTTGAAAGAGACTGGGGCGGCCAGCCAGGAAGCGCTTATGGAGGTCTTGGACGGAAAGCAGGGCGGGATTCATTTTGCCTCCACCAAATGGCAGCTTGCCACATGCATGTTGTTGATGCCGCTCCCCTTGAGCCGGTGCAGGGCAGGGATGTCCACGTGGCAGCGGTCAAACGCCAGGGGACAGCGCGGCGCGAACAGGCAGCCGGGGGGCAGGGCATTCAGCCGGGGCGGGTACCCTGGAATCGCGGCCAGTTTCTCCCCCGGCCGGGTCAGGTCAGGAAACGCCTTGAGGAGTTCCTGGGTGTAGGGGTGGCGGGGTTCGTTGTAAATGGTGTCCACGCCCGCGTATTCCGCCGTCACACCGCCATACATCACCAGCACGGAGTCGCACATCTCCGCCACCACGCCCAAATCGTGCGTGACGAAGATGATCGAAAGGCCCAGCCGTTTTTGCAGACTGGCGAGCAGTTCCAGAATCTGCGCCTGGATCATCACGTCCAGCGCGGTCGTCGGCTCGTCGGCGATGATGACCTGCGGGTTGCAAGCAAGCGCCATCGCGATCATCGCCCGCTGGCGCATCCCGCCCGAATACTGGTGGGGATAATGCCCGGCCCGGTCGGGGGAGATGCCGACCAGTTCGAGCAGTTCAGCCACCCTTGCATCCAGTTTCGCTTTTTCGGTGATATCGAGATGCTGGCGAATGGCCTCGGAGATTTGATCGCCCACGGTGCGGACGGGGTTGAGGGCGTTCATCGCACCCTGGAAGACAATCGCAATCCCTTTCCAGCGAATATCTGTGATTTCTTCTTCGGATACTTGAGTCAAGTCCCGGCCTTCGAAAATCACCTGCCCGTTGACGATGCGCCCGGCGGCAGGGAGCAGGCGCATCAGCGCAAGCATGAGGGTGGTTTTACCGCATCCGGACTCGCCTACCAACCCCAACAACTCCCCTTCACGGAGCTGAAAACTGACTTTTTGGACGGCATGGGCAGACGGTTGGTCAGGGACGAGATAATCAATGGAGAGATCGCGCACGTCAAGCAGGATACGAGACTGCCGGAAGTCTGGAACGAGGGTAGCTGCGGCTGGGGAGGGAGGGGTGTCCTCTTTGATGACGGACAGGTGGTGGGTCTCCAGGCGGGGATTGAGCACCTGCTCCAGGCCCTGGCCCAACAGGGTGAGCGCGAGGACAACCCATACGATTCCGAACCCCGGCGTGACCAGCGCCCACCAGGCTCCCGCACTCATCGCCCCCCGGCCAAATGCAAAGTTGAGCATTTGCCCCCAACTGAGGGCGGTCGGGTCACCCAGGCCGAGGAAGCTAAGCGTGCTTTCGTTGAGAATGGCGAGGGAGATCACCAGGACCGTGTTGACGACGATCAAGGGCATGACGAGCGGCAAAATGTGGCGCCGGATGATGTGCATATTCCCTGCGCCAATTGCTCTGGCCCGAAGGACGAATTTGCGGGATTTGACGGCCAGTGTCTGCGAACGCACCAGGCGGGCGGTGGTCGTCCAGCCGAGCAGGCCGATGACGAAAATAATGTTCCACAGGCTGGGCTTGGTGAGCGCAATGATGACGACAATCAATGGCAGGTCGGGGATGACGAGCATGATGTCGGTGAAGCGCATCAAGGAGTTCTCAACCCGTCCCCCGTAAAATCCGGCAACAATGCCAATGACCCCGCCGATGACGATGGAAATGAACGAAGCGAAAAAGCCCACAATGAGCGAAACCCGCGCGCCGAAAATGAAGTTCGAGAGCACGTCTTTTCCGGCGTCATCCGTCCCCAACCAGTGTGTGGCGCCCGGCGCGGCGTAAATATCATCAATCGTGACACGAACCGAATCGCCCGGATCATTCGGGGCAATCCGGTGAGCGAATACGGCAGTGATGATGGCGACGACCAACATGACCAGGCCAACCAGCCCCATCCGGTTGCGGGCGAATGTTTGGAAGAAGGATTTTGGCGTAGGGTTCATTAACAATTATTCCGCTTGCACTCTTGGATCGAGGTAGGAATAGGTCAGGTCGGCGATTAAGTTAGCGATGATGACGCTGATGGCAATGAGGAGAAACGCGCCTTGTAAAACGGGGAAGTCCCGGCGCCCAACGGCTTCAAAGATCGCCCCGCCCAACCCCGGCCAGGAAAAGACGGTTTCGATTTGCACGGCTCCGGCAACGGTAAACCCCAGGTTGATGGCGATCAAAGTGACCATCGGCAGCATGGCATTTTTGAGGGCGTGGTCTTTGAGGATTTGAAAAGTTCGCAACCCCTTGGCCTTGGCGGTGAGAATGTAATCTTCTGAAAGCACATCGAGCAGTGAACTTCGCATGATCAGCATGTATTCGCCCATAAAGACGATGGTGTAAGTGAGCGTTGGCAGCAGGATATGTTCACCCAGGTCTTTCCATTCTGCCCATACCGTGACGAAATTGGCTCCAGCCGTTGCTTTCCCTCCGATGGGTAAGCCCAGTTCTTTACTGCCCCAAAAAAGCAAAATGATGCCTAACCAAAAAGTGGGCAGACTCCAGGCTAGCAGACTTGTTAGGAGGAACACGTAATCAATGGGTGTGCGCGCTTTCCACGCGGCGGCAATCCCAAAAAACATCCCGACGATAATTGCGAGGATTTGTCCCGCACCGATGAGCAGCAGGGTATTCCACAACCGTTCGCTCAGGACATCCGCAACAGGCCGGTTGGAATGGAAGCTAAATCCCAACTCGCCCCGCAGCAAATTTCCAACATAAATAAAGAACTGCGTCTGAAAAGGGTTAACCACACAACTTCCCAATTGAATGGGATTCAGACTCTCAAAGCAGTTGATGACCGGTTTATCCAGCCCGAATCGCACCCGGATCGCTTCTACCGCTTCTTTCGTCAAGCGCGGATCACGAATGCCGGCCCGCGCCGGGTCACCCGGCAGGATGCGGAATAAAAAGAAGTTGAGCACGATGACAAATAAAACAGTAAACAGTGCCCACGAGGTTTTGCGAAGTAAGTAACGGGAACGTTGCATAGACTTGTTGATTGCTGGCGGAATCGCCGAAAAAAAGGTGTGCGGGGGGTGTACACCCCCCGCACACCTTTTTTTCGGGTCATTTCCACTCTGGGCTGAGTAGTTACTCTTTGATTACCTGACGGGTTCAATCGCGATCAGCGAACTGATGTCAGACAGATCCAGTTTAGCCCCGTCCGTTTTCCAACCGGTAAAGCGGTCGGTACGGTAGGCCTGGACACTCTGCTCGTAGAAGGGGATGATGTAGACGACATCTTCAAAGACAATACGCTGCATCTCCCAGACCAGTTCAATCCGTTTGTCCAGATCTAATTCGGTTGCTTGTTGAGCGAACAAATCATCGTACTCAGGATTGGAGTAACCGGCTTCGCTGTTCCCGGTGGGGATTTCGTCGGTCAGCATGACGCTGAGGAGGAAGCCCGGATCGGGATCAGAACCCCACCCCCACAGGATTACGTCGAAATCGAACGTCGGGCAGCAGACGGAGGTCAGGGCATCCGGGTCCAGGGCCTGGATTTCGACCCCTACGCCGACCTGCGACCACATTTCCTTGAGGAGTTCTGCCATACGGGGAGCGTTGGTGCTGTCGCTGGGGTAATTCATACGGAAATTCAACGGTTGGCTGCCATCGGGCATTTCACGAATCCCATCGCCATCGGTGTCGAGGTAGCCGGCTTCATCGAGAATCTGATTTGCCAGATCGGGATCATAGGCATAATCTTGCAAAGAGTCATTGTAGAATACGCCGAGGCCGTTGGGAATGAGGGTTAAACCAGGGTCACCCAGGCCGAGCAGCACCACGTCAATGATTTGCTGTTTGTCCGTCGCATGGGCCAGGGCGAGGCGTACCTGCCGGTCCTGCAAGGCCAGGTGGCCGGAGCAAATGCCGTCATCGGGCGGGCAGTTTTCAGGAGCGGTCTGGTTGAAGATGATGTCCGCAACGCTGGGGTAGAACGACGGGCCGTTGACAACCGCGACGTCGGTTTCGTTTCGTAGACTGGCGACGGCTGTGTTGGGCATTTCGGTGATCATGTCGGCCTGCCCGGTGCGGATAGCCTGAACAAGCGCGTCCTGGTTCTCGAAGGTCTGGAAGACAATTTCGTCAACTTTCGGTGAGTATAGATAGTGATCTTTGACTGCTTCCAGGTGAGCAAACTCGCTCTGGGTATACTCAACCATTTTGAAGGGGCCGCTCCCGATCATTTCGACATTTTCGAATTCTGCGGCATCCGTATCATGTTCTTCCCAGATATGTTTTGGAATGACATATAAGAAGATGAGCTGGCTTTCCATGTTGGGGATGGCTTCGCTCAGGGTAATGACAACCGTGCCGGGGTCTGTGGCTTCGACGCTGTCAAAATATTCTGTGTAAACCGGCAGAAAGGGGAAATCTTCGTGTGTCGCATAGAAATTGTATGAGAAAGCGATATCTTCTGCGGTCAGCGGCTGGCCATCATGGAAGGTGATCCCGTCACGAATGTGGAACGCCCACGTAAGGCCATCCTCGGAAACATCCACACTGTCGGCTAATTCAAGGGAATAGCTACCATCCAGATTAAGCTGGTACATGGAGTCGTAGACCAATTCAAAAAGGGTGTAAGCCTCAGAGAGAACGGCAGTACCAGGGTTGAGGGTATCCGGACTGCCTGCCCAACCCACGCGCAGGATCGCAGGTTCGACGGATTCCGGTACGGCAGTGGCTTCGCCGCCGGTCTCTGGTGCCTGGGTTGCTTGCTGCCCGCTATTGCAGGCTGCCAAAATCATGGCAATAACGAAAAATAAGGGGATGAACTTGGTTAATTTCATCTTTTTTTCTCCTATAGGATTCAGTTTTGAAATTGGATTTTGGAAGATAGTAGTCATTTCTTCTTTTTCTCTTTAAATACTGCACCACCTCCTTTTCAGGTCATATAACTACGGGGGGGATTTTCCATTTGTAGAATGGGACGTTTGAATTTGAAAGGGGAGAGATCACTAGCGGTGCGGCCATCCGTAGCGAGTTCAGAGAGGATTTTGCCGATGAGGGAGGCAAATTTGTACGCATGTCCCGCGCCGACTGCCAGGAAGACGTTAGGGTGGCCTGGCAATGCATCGATGACGAAATCTCGATCAGGCGTGAGGGTGTAGAGGCAGGTTTTGGTATAGATTTGGGGGCCGAGCATGCCGGGGATGTGTTTCGCGAGGAAGGCCTCGGTACGGGCAAGGGTGTCCGGCTCAGGAGTGAAGGTTCGGGATTCGGCGGTGACAGTTTTTCCACCAGCATCCTGGGCGATTTTTGGGCCGGCTTCCCTATAGACCGGGAAGCCGTAGAAACAAGGTTCGTCCATCCAAATCCATATAGGGAAGCGTTCGGGTGCGAAATCATCCGGGCGAGGGGAGGCGTAATAGGTGACTTGCTCTTGGGTCACTTCTAATGGAAGAGATAAACCAAAATGAGCGAGGGTGCGGTTCGTCCATGCGCCAGGGGCAAGGATCAGTTTTTGGCAACGGTACACTTCGCCGCCTGCTTCCAGTTCGAGTTCGCCGTTGAGTGGGCGGATGGCGGTGATGGGGGCGTTATCCCGGATCGCGGCTCCGTGTGCCTTTGCCATGCGGAGATGGGCGGCGTTGCCTTTCGCGGCGGGAGCGATGCCGCTTTCGCATTGGTAGAGGGTGATGGTATCGTCCGGCAAACGAAACTGGGGCCAGCGGCGCATGGTTTCGGCAGTGTCCAACACTTCAAACGGAACGCCTGCTGTGGTCAAACTTTCGGTGTAATTGGCGATGGGGATTTTAGCGTTGGGTGGCGAGAGGTCAAGGCCACCAGTTTTGAGGATCAGTTTTTCGCCAGCATCGGCCTCCAGGGCTGCCCAGGCCGCGTAGGCTTGTTTAGCCAGTTCGACGTATTGAGGGGTGTGGTAGGAGAGGCGGATGATTCGAGAATGGTCTTGGGAGCCGCCGCGCACGTGACCGATTTCGAATTGTTCCAGGCCAAGAACATTCCTTTTTTGGCGGGCAAGCCAATACAATGCGCCACTTCCGAGGCCGCCTAAGCCAAGAACGATAAATTCATAATCGCGATTCAATGTCTAGTTAAAAGGTTACAAACTCGTAACTACTCAGGCTAAGACAGATGAACTTCCAAAAAAAAGTATGTGGGGGTGTACACCCCCACATACTTTTTTGGTTCTTTGGGATTTGCCGTGGTTAATGCCAGATTTTGGGGTGTGAGTGGGGTGTACACCCCAAAATCTGGGGACCTCCCCGCCGATTCCCAAAGAACCACCTTTTTTTTGGAGTATTTCCACTTGGGGTTGAGTAGTTACACAAACTCTTGATTATTTAACGGGTTCAATCTGGATGATCGAACTGAAATCCTCGAGGGCGAGGTGAGGGGCGTCGGTAATCCAGCCCGTAAACCGGTCCGTGCGGTAGGCTTGGACCGATTGTGCATAAAACAAGACAATTTCAACGACATCGTCGTGGGCGATTCGTTGCATCTCCCACAGCAATTCAATCCGCTTTTCGTCGTTGATTTCGGTGTACTGGACGGCATTTAGAATATCATAATTTGGATTTGAGTAACCCGTTTCATTCAGGCTTGTGGGAATTTCTTTTGTACTCATAACATCAAATACGGGGCCTGGTTCCGGACTCACATCCCACGTCCAGACAATGATATCATAGTCAAAACCTGGGCAACAAGCGACAAGAATGGTTTCAGAGGTCATTTCGAGAACGTCGAGTGCAATGCCAATTTCGTTCCACTGTTGGCTCAAAATCTCCGTTAACTGGGTGTAGAATTCGCTCGGCCCAACGTAGCTAAAACGAAACCTTAAAGGGCGAAGGGCCTGGTCACTCCCATCGTCCGGCATTTCACGGACTCCATCCCCATTTGTGTCCAGATATCCGGCCTGGTCGAGAATCTGGTTTGCCAGGGTCGGGTCGTAGGCAAAATCTTGAATGGTTGCGTTGTAGTAATTATCTAAGCCAGTGGGAACGATCGAGATGCCTGGGTCCCCCGCGCCGAGCAAAATCTGGTCAATGAATTGGGATTTGTCTGTCGCATGGGCGAGTGCGATACGCACATTCCGATCGCGCAACGCGGGGTGTCCAGAGCAAACCCCGCCTTCTTCCGTTGGACAATCTTCAGGGTCAATTTGGTTGAAGATAATCTCTTCAAAGGTTGGATATAAAGGAAGACCCGTTACAACTTCTACGTTGGCTTCATTGGCTAGCGACTCGGCTGAGACAAAGGGCAATGTTTGAATCATATCCACATCGCCGTTTTGAATGGCCTCGACTAACGCGTTCTCATCCTCATGAACCAGGTAGATAACATCTGTGATGTTGGGGGTATAAAGGTAATGGTCCGTTACTGCGGTCAGTTGTACAAAAGAGTCTTGTTGGTAAATGACCATCTTAAACGGTCCACTGCCGATCATTTCTAAATTGTCGAACGTAGTGAGTGAATTTTCATACCTTGCCCAAATATGCTGGGGCAAAATGTATTGGAAGAGCAAATGGCCTTCCATATTGGGGATGGGATTGGTGAGTGAAATTTGAACCGTGGTTGAGTCGGTGGCTCGAATCTCGCCAAAAAAGCCATATAAGTTCAAGGAAAAGGCCACATCTTGAGCAGTCAATGGATTGCCATCGTGAAACTGAATCCCGGAACGGATTTTAAAAGTCCAAATTCTACCGTCTGCTGAAACTTCTGAACTTTCAACGAGATCCGGAGTGTACGTTCCGCCGGGTTGCAACCGGTACATTGTGGAATAAACCATATCGAAAATGTCATAAGATTGCGCCCACTGAGCGATAAAAGGATTGGGGCTATCCGGGCCACTCGTCCAGCCTATCCATAAAGAGGTCTCGTCCGTTGGTAAAGGTTCCGCCTCTGTCGAGGTGTCTGGAGGGGGAGGATTTTCTTCAGTTGGGCTGTTTGTGTCCGGCGGAGGGGGTTGGGGCGTCCCGCATGAGGAGAACAAAACCGTAAAAATGAAAATAAAAAGAAGCGTTTTTCGAGCATTCATTGTGGTTGTGGAAGTTGATACTCGCCATTAAAGGCATTCTTGAGAAAGGATGCCTGCGCTATTGAAAGTATAGCCTGATTTGAACCTGGGCGCAATCTCATATCTGTTCAATGCTATACTTCTTCAAAACCCCATGTGAAGGAGTTCCCATGAGTCTTCAAAATCCAAAACCCCGTCTTCGAGACCTTGGTCCCACTATCGGGTATATGCCCCCCGGGCCACACAATGCCATCACCGATGTACCTGGTATTTTGGTCGGCCAAACGACTCTCATCTACGACGAGCCGCGCGTTGCACGGACCGGTGTGACCGTTATTCTCCCTCGCGACGGGCGTATTTGGAAAGAACCTGCCTTTGCAGGTTATCATTCATATAATGGCTGTGGCGAAATGACCGGCATTCATTGGATCGAAGAGTCTGGAATGCTCTCAACGCCCATTGCAATCACCAACACCGGGCAAGTGGGAACTGTCCACGAAGCGTTAGGCGTTTATGCGGTCGAACACGGTCTGACGGAGGAGTTTGAACTACCGGTGGTTGCCGAGACTTATGACGGTTGGTTGAACGACATGGCCGCGCTCCACGTCAAACCCGAACACGTTTTTCAAACTATGGACTCAGCGGGAACTGGACCGGTTGCAGAGGGATGTGTCGGCGGGGGAACGGGGATGATTTGCCACGAATTCAAGGGGGGAACCGGTACCTCCTCCCGATTGGTCAAAACCACCGCCGGGCAATATGCCGTCGGCGTGTTGGTGCAGGCTAATTACGGTGCGCGACGGGATTTACGGTTAGACGGTGTCCCCATTGGGCAGGAGATCGGCCTCGGTAAAATTCCATCCGGTTGGGCAGAACCTCCCGCTCGAACCCCAGGCGAAGGCAGCATCATTATCATCGTCGCGACGGATGCACCTTTGTTACCTTTCCAATGCAACCGGCTGGCGCAACGTGCCGCGACCGGTCTGGCACGCACGGGCGGCTTTGGCTACAACGGCAGCGGAGATATTTTCCTGGCCTTTGCAACCGGGAATCAATTTGATCCGGGCGCAAAAAACGCGGTCAACCTCCAAATGCTCCCCAATGAATTAATGAACCCATTTTTCGTCGCCACGGCAGAAGCAGTAGAGGAAGCGATTTGGAACACGCTCATAGCGGCAGAAACAATGACCGGTTTCAAAGGTCGCACAGCCTATGCAATTCCTCATGAAGAAGTGCAACGAGTCTGGCAAAAATATCGGGGGTAAGGATATGAAAAGCACCTCGCAAAAAAGCGAAAGGATCTTGATGAATGGGTTTGTGTTACCGGCTATCATTCACATTTTGTCTAAGACGAAGCACAAGGAAGATGAGACCAAACCCAATGGTGGATAGAATCAAGGCGAGTTGATTTGCACGGGCTGTATTGTTGGCCTGGACGGCATCGTAGATAGCCATCGTCATTGTCTGTGTTCTGCCCGGTATGTTTCCGGCGATCATCAGAGTAGCGCCAAAGTCGCCCAGTGCGCGTAAAAAGCCTAATACACTACCTGCCAATAAACCTCGCCAGATTAAGGGGAGCGTTATAAGCCAAAACAAACTCCATTCAGTACAACCATCTATTCGTGCAGCTTCTTCGATTTCCAGATTGATCTCCGCGATGCTGGGTTGAACTGTCTGAGTCACCAGGGGAAGGGCAGTTATTGTGGCCGCAACAATCGCCCCAGATATTGAGAATACAAATCGAAATTCAAATAGTTGCTCGGTCAACGGGCCAAGGCCGCGTTGGCCAAGTAGGACAAGCAGGTAATACCCCACCAAAGTTGGCGGCAACACCAGTGGAGCCATGATGAAACCTTCCACCAGCCACTTGCCTTTGAAAGGAACTTTCACGAGGATCCATGCCGCAATTGTCCCAAGCGTGAGGGCAATTAGTCCTGCCCAGGTAGAGACCCATAGGGATAAATAGAGTGGTGATGTGTTCATTTAAGGAGTTGGAGTGAGGATGGTTTCGCCTGGTAAAACAAACCCGTATTTTTGCATGATGGGGCGGCCTGTTGGACTATTGATAAAGACGGCAAATTCACGCGCTACGTCCGAATGAGAACTGCTGGCAACAACTCCCAACGCCTGGTCAAGTGGGCCGTGCAATGAATCGTCGATCAACGTCCAGGTGATTTCAGGCACATCGGCGACGGACAGGGCGACAATCCCTGTTTGGGCGTCCCCTGTTTGAACATATTGCACGGTCTGACGGACGTTTTCTCCAAGCACGATTTTGTTCTGAAGCTCATCCCATATTCCGGCTGATTGAAGTGCCTCTTTAGCAGCTACCCCATAAGGTGCATGTTCCGGATTGGCGATTGCAATATGGGTAATGTCTGCGGAAAGCAAATCATCCAGTGTGGTGGCGGTTACTCCGGCGGTGCGATTGACTGCCAGTACAATCCGCCCGCGTGCATACAGGGTAACAGTGTCGGGAATAACGAAATCCTTCGCTACCAGGTCGTCTATAAAACTCTGATTGGCCGCAGCAAACAAGTCGAACGGGCCTCCATTTTCAATTTGTTGCGTCAGTTGCCCGGTAGAACCGAAAACAAACGTAACCTTATTGCCTGTTTGTTGTTCATAAAGCGCACCAATTTCTGTAAAGGCGAACTGCAGATCGGATGCAGCAGCAACGATGATTTCAATATGAGCAGATGTGGTTATCGGGGTTGAATTGGATGAAGTTGGAGTGCAAGCTGTCATAAGAAAAGCAACCAAAACACAAAGGATGAGTAGGGTTTTGTTTTTCATACGATCTCCTTGGGAAAGATATTTAGGATACCCAGTTCAACTGACCCGAAGTTGGGGGAACGAGATATCCATCCAAGGTTTGTGCAGTGGTCCGAAACTCGCCGGAATTCAAGTGATCGAAGAAGGGTGTGTACTGAGGATTGACGATCAGGCCGGCGGGGAGAACGAGTTCATACGGCTCCTCAAACAAAGGCACAAAATCAAGGCCGATTGAACGGGCCGCGGCTGCGATACCCAATCCGGCGTCAGCCTGGCCTTGCTGGATGGCTTGGGCAACTTCTGAATGGGAACTTACATAATTCAGGTATCCATTGACCATCTCGGTAGAAATTTCCTCGTCTTTTAACGCCTGATCCAGCCATAGGCGGATCCCTGAACCGTGTTCGCGGTTGATGAACCGGACATCCGCGCGGGCAAGGTCGGCCAGGGCGCGAATCCCGTGTGGGTTGCCTGGTTGGACGATGAACCCCTCTTCGCGTTGGTACATGGGAATAATCGCCATTGGTTGCCCTGGAAACAAATGCCGGACGAATGAGCGGTTATAGAGTCCGGAATCGGGTTCTTTCAGGTGGCAGGTGGCCATCTGGCAGATACCCTGGCGGAGTGTGACCAGTCCATCCAGGCTGTTGAGAGGGAGGACTTGCAGGGTTAATCCAGCGTGTTTTTGCCGGAGATCTTCAATAAGATGGCGGGTAGCGTGATCTTTACTGGCAATCACAAGGGTAGCTGTGTCTTCGTTGGGCTCAGGTAACACGGCAAGTTGGATAATCCAGGCTTCAGAGGAGGCTTTGTAATATTTTTCCAGATGATTATGTTCAGGAGGCGGATCGGTCAGGGCAACCAACCCGGCCTGTTCAAGGCTTTTGATGTGGTGGCGAATGTGCGCGGCAGACTGGTTAAAATGTGCCCCGAGTTGGGAGAGTGTCGCGGGTTGCTTCATCAAATACCGCAAAATCCCGAGACGCTTCGGGTTGCCAAGAAGTTTGAGTTGAGAAAATCTGCTAAGAGGTTGCATTTGAGTAATTAAGGGAAAACTTAAATAAAGTTTAAGTTTATC
>DATDOR010000287.1:0-3035 GCA_035293165.1 Anaerolineales bacterium
GAGTGGACGCGCATCCGCACTATGTTCGAGGCCCGGCAGGGCGCGCGGGTCTGGCAAACGTTCGAGCGCCAGTGGCAGACCGCCGACAGCAAAGGCGCACAGCAAATCCGCGCCGAGTTGGGTCTAGATGAACGCCCCCTCGCCTTCCTCCCCACCAACGTTCTCGGCGACAGCCTCACCCTGGGCCGCCAGCTTTTTATGGGCATGACCGAATGGATTCGCAAAAACATCGCCTGGTTCGGCGACCACCCAGAATTTCAACTCGTCGTCCGCGTCCATCCCGGCGAACAAATCGGCTGGGGACCTTCAACTTTCAACCTTCTAACCAAAACCATTCCTGAGTTTCCTCCTAACGTGCGAGTTCTCCCAGCAGATTACAAGATCAACAGCTACGACCTGGTAGACGCCGCCCGCATCGGTCTGGTGTACACGACCACGATGGGCATGGAAATGGCAATGATAGGCAAACCCGTCATCGTCAGCGGGCAGACGCATTATCGTGGAAAAGGCTTTACCCTCGACCCCGAAAACTGGGAGCAGTACGCCGAGACCCTGCGGGAGGCAATACTCGACCCGGACGCCTACCACCCCGATCAAGACGCCATTACCCGCGCCTGGACATACGCGTACCGTTTCTTCTTCGAATACCCCCAACCCTTCCCCTGGCACATCCAGCACTTTTGGGACTGCCTGCAAGAATGGCCGTTGGAGCGGGTATTGTCGGAGGAGGGGATGGCGGAGTTTGGGCAGACGTTCGCATGTCTGGCAGGACAGAAAATCTTGTTTCAAGATGGAGATCGAAAATGATTCATCCCCAAGCACTCATCAAGATGTTTGGATACAATCTCAAACTGATAGTTGAACAGCTAACTGGTATGACCCACGAAGAAAGTCTTTTCCAACCACCCTTCGAAGGAAACTGCATTAATTGGGTGTTAGGTCATCTGGTTTCGTCTCGATCGACACCTATGAAGTTGATCGGCGCACAACCAGTCTGGACAGATGAACAAAGAAGGTTTTACAAACATGGTCCTCCCCAACTCAAGCCAGAAACAGATGAAACAAAACGTCCGCCAATTCTATGATCAAATCGGCTGGAGCCAGGTAGAGGAGGGAATCTACCAAAACGCCCGGTACGAAGACCTGCGCCCGGTTTCGCAGGAGTACATTCGCCGGTGCCACCTGCGAGTGAACCGCCATCTTGCGAAAACCGGCAAATACCTGCTCGACGCGGGTTCCGGGCCGATCCAGTACCCCGAATACCTGACATACTCCGAAGGTTACCGGTACCGCGTCTGTGCGGATATGTCCATCACTGCACTGAAAGAGGCGAGGAAAAAGATCGGGGAGCATGGGATGTTCGTTGGGGCGGACATCGCCAATCTGCCGTTCAAACGCGACATCTTCGACGGGGTGGTGACACTGCACACGATTCACCATCTGCCGTTGAGTGAACACGCGCGGGCCTACGACAGCCTGCATCGGGTACTTTCCCCCGGACGGAGTGCGGTGGTCGTCAACGGGTGGAGCACGTCGCCGATCATGGATCCGTTTCGGAGCTTGTCGAAGTTGAGGAAGCGGGTATGGATGTGGAAGAATCGGCAAATCAGCAAATCTCAAATCAGCAAAGAGCAATCAGCAATCAGCAATCTCCAATCTCCAATCTCCAATCCCGATGACGATCCCAAAAACACCTTTGTCGAGAAACACTCCCCTCGCTGGTTCAAGCGCACGATTGCGCCGAGGATGGAGACGCAAATCCTGGTGTGGCGGAGTGCGAGTGTGCATTTTTTGAAGAATTATATTTTTGAGAATCGCGGGGGGCGAGGGTTGCTCCGGCTGTTGTTTTGGCTGGAGGAACGGTTCCCGCGGTTTTTTGGAGAGAAGGGGACGTATCCGTTGATAGTAATCCGTAAACAGGTAGACAAGTAGACAGGTACACAAGTCTCCTGTTTACTCTGTATGCCTGTCTGTGAACTTGTATATGATGGAACATAACGAACGCTACCAACTTGCTCTTGACCTTTGTGCCCGGATGGTTGCCAAATATCCCGTCATCATCGGCGGGGTGTACGGCTCTACTGCCCGTGGGACGGATACACCGACCTCTGACCTGGAAATGTGGTATGTGGTGGAGGATGGGTGTGAGGCGCAAGGGCAGCATTTGATTTTTCAGGATACAGCGGTTGGGTACCGGGTGTACCAGGAGCGGGAGTTGATCGAGATTCTTACGAATCCTGATGGGCGATGGCCGTTCCATTTGGGGGCGTTGGAGGTGCTGGAGGTACTACACGGCGACCCCGCGCGGGTCCGAGAATGGATTGATCGGGCAACGGCGACTCCAATAGGGTTGTTTCATGATCGTTTGGCGGCGCACCTGCCGGGGTTGGTCATTGAATCCTATGGGCGTATTCACTCCTCTGTAGAACGAGGGGATTGGGCGACGGCGGGATATTCGCTGACGGAGGTGTTGTTTGAGATGCGGACAGCGCTGTGTCTGTTGAATAAACGTTGGGTGACGCGGGATTACGATGCGGGGCTGTTGCAGGTGGCGGCGTTTCTGAAAGTCCCGGCGGGGTATGGGGAGTTGGTGCCTGCCCTGTTGGCGGCGAACGATCTCGAGGCATTGTTACCCCTGGCTGACCGGTTGGTGGAGGGTTTCTGGAAACTGGTCGAGGCGGAGGGGATTGTGGTGAAAAATTATCAAACTATTGAGGAGATTCCTTTATGAATTGGAGCGATCAGGTTGTGCTGGTGACGGGCGGGACTGGCTCGTTCGGGAAGAAGTTTATTGAGATCATGCTAAAGGAGTACCAACCGGCAAAGGTGATTGTGTATAGCCGGGATGAGTTGAAACAGCATGAGATGCGGGTGGGCGGGTTTGACCATCCGAGCCTGCGGTATTTTATCGGCGATGTGCGTGACTTGCCCCGGTTGGAGCGGGCGATGCAGGGGGTGGACGTGGTGGTGCACGCGGCGGCGTTGAAGCAGGTTCCGGCGTGCGAGTACAACCCGATGGAGGCGGTGAAGACGAA
>DATDOR010000288.1:0-3083 GCA_035293165.1 Anaerolineales bacterium
GATAATATGTATGGCGCGGGGTACGGAACACGGTCGGGTAATCTTCGTGCATTAGCACCCATTCCATGTTCCGATCCAGGAATTGATCTTTTTGCTCGATTTCGCCGATTTGTTGGGCTTCTTTCCAGGCCCGGCTCACAATTTGCCGGTAATAATCTTGCGTGTCGGACATGTCAAAGCCTTTTACACGTCCAGCCACATTTTTCAGGAAGTCTTTCATTGCATCGGTAAAGTCAATGGCACTCACTGGCCGGTCCGGGCGGGCTTCGACCGCGTCCAGGAACTTTTGTTCGTATTTGTGCAAGACCGTGCCTTTGTCCTGAGCAGCCTTGCGGCGGTGTTCGTAGCGGGCTTTCAGGCTGGAGAGCTGTTTTGCCCGGAATTCGGGGGCAACCTCGACCTTGAGTGGAGTATCATCTAACTGGGTCAATATCCCTTTCTTCAGTAACCCAAAAATAATCAGGCTCAGGACTTTATTGAGAGGAATTTCAAGCAAGGCGGCCGCTTCGGGTGCGGTTAACCCGCGTTTGATTCCGCCCCCCTCGACCTGTGCAATTGCGGGCAGGTACTTCTTCTTTCGCCCTTTCATTGTGGTCTCATTGATAATGATCAACGCAATCAGAGGAAAGAAACTGCATAATTGCCATCCGGCGCTTTGGAAAAACGACCATACTAATCCACAGCCGAGTAATGCCCATAAAGCAAATCCCGTTCCATTGGTGAAACGGAAAAACAGAATGCTAAACAAGATGATTGAAATGATTCCCGCAATGATGCGTGCGTTCTCGTTACTTTCAAACCAGAAGACAGGCAGGGTCAAGATATTCATTTCGACAAGATTGTTCAGCCCACGCGTGGGAAAAGAGACCCCAACCTCGTGTGGTCCGGTCAGTCGCGTGCCAGCAAACTCCCAGGCTACTACGACGTGATTTTGGAAAATGGCTTTCGTAGTGAAAGGCTGGTTTTTATTCTGAAAGAGCACTTCATCCGGTTGGATACCTTCCAACATGTGGACAGCAATTTGAAGATTGGTTGTCCCGTTGACAAATTCGCCATCAAACCAGGTGGGTGTAATTTGCAGCGAAGCGTAATCCCGTTGGGTTACATCCTGAAAGATCAATTCCGGCATGGTGAATTCAAAATGTAACGTCCCCGTATCCCCTGAATCAATCGTTTTCGAACCCAGGTGAATCTCTACCCCTGGATCAACATATTCAGATGGAAAAAACCCTGTGATTGCAACGCCATCTACCGATGCACTCATGTTAGAAATGTTATAGTCCCTGGTCGGGGTGCCGATGTCCACAATGTCAATATCATGGCCGAAAGCACTGTTTTCGAAAGTAATATCGTATACAATGCGGATATTGCCATCAGCCTGCACGTACACCTGCATTTGCATCTCCGGCACGGAAAACGAATACGACTGTGCCGACGCTGAAGTTGTGAAAAGCGCCAGAAGCAAAAACGTTAATACGAGAATGATGCGTTGGCTATAACGTTCGAATCGTTGAATGGTTTTAGACATCTTTGTCTCCAAAACTGATTACTGAAAACTGCCTACAGATCCGAACTCCATCCCCGCGCCTCAACCGGGCAATCGGCCGCACAGATCGCCAGGCCGGGGCACTGGTCACACCGCGTGGGGGATTCGACCCGGTCCCGGTAGGTGTGGAACGCGTCGGTCATCCAAATACTGTCCCAATCATCCTTTAGCACGTTTCCGGCCATGCGATAGGGGCCGCGCGGGGGGATCACTGCGCCGTTTGGCTCTACGCGAATGGACAGGTCTCCAGTGCAACGCGGGCCGGCGCGCAATTGTTCGATCAGGGATTTGGCCGTGTTGCGTCGAACCGGCGGCTCCCAAATGTAGCGCACGTTGGCTTCGGCGGCATCTTCCTCGACCTGCGCGGCGACTTGCCGCATGGCCTCGGCTGCGATGGCTCCATCGGCGCTGGACCCATCGTCGTTGGGTCCACCTTCCCCGGTATCGGTTGTGGCGATGGCGAAAAAGGCCGCGTTCGGGACCTGGAGGGCGAGCAGGCTTTCGAGCGTTTCTTCCAGCCCGGGCAGGGTGGCCTGCACGAGCGGGATATGCCCCACGTCTGCGACTTCAAGCTGTTGGGTGCGGGTAAACACCTGCCGGGCGGCAAGATGATCGCCATCCCCGTACTGTTCGTCATGGATGTCGGATTGGGCGGATGCGTAATAAATGGTTACATGATCCAGCCCGGCCATGACCAAATCGTCGAGCAGCGTACCCTGAACGAGGTCGGTCGCCCGCCCGCTCACGCCGCAGATCATCCCCAGGTCTTCGGCGCGTTCGACGGCGCGGACGAGGTAATCAGAGTTGGGGGATTCGGGGATGAGGACAGTTGCATGGGGGATGCCGATTTCCCAGAGCCGGTCGAGTAACGGGACGAGTTTTTCCGGTTCGGCGAGGGGGAGGGTGGCTTCGAGCGGGGCGTAGAGTTGTGAGCCTTGCGGGGCGATGGCGGCATCCTCCAGGTTCAGGATAGGGTAGTTATCACCAGGGGATGCCAGTTCATTAAGAAGGATGCGGACTTTGGTGAAGTCTTTTTGGATTTGTTCGGGGATTGCGCCAGCGAACCGGGCACGCAACTCGCGCTGGGTGCTGGTTTCGCTAAGGTTTTCCATCATCCCTTTAACGATCACCACCCCGGTGGGGGAGAGGTGGGCGGCGGCGGTGGCGTTCGCGAGCAGCATCCCTGCTCCGTCGGGTTCGACGCGCAGGTGAAAACGGGTGTATTGCCCCTGATTTTCGCGTACGTAGTGGTACAGGCCGGGTGGAATGGGTTCAAGGGTGGAACGGGTGCGGGGGAGGAAGAGGGTTTTAAGGAAGTCGGTGTTCATCAGGTGCTCCGGTGTCAGGTGCCAGGTGTCAGGTATTCCCCAATTTCCCCGATTGGAATGAACGTGGGCATTTGACCCTGGCCCCGGCGAACGTTACTGGTGAGGCCTTCGACAGGGATAAATCCGGCAGTAGGCGACCATGTCGGGGAGAAGACAGGCTGGCTGGCATGGGAACGTGTCCCGCAGGAACCGCTGCACCCCGCGCATCC
>DATDOR010000289.1:0-2329 GCA_035293165.1 Anaerolineales bacterium
CGGAACGGTGCCCACAACAGTGACAACCGTGGGTGCAACATGCTGAACTGATTGTGTGATGGAAGTCTCGATATCGGTCGTATTAAGTACGAGAGTTTGACTTGGATTTGTACCATTTGCTGGGAGAATTTCCTCAATAGGTGCTGGCAAGCTGTCTGGCTGCGCCTGAATAACCCGATAAATGGCGAAGCCGCCCGCTGCCGCTCCTATTAATGCCGAGACGGCGGCGATCACCACAACAAACAGTACATACATGACTCTTTTCAAAGACATCTGTGCCTCCTTGTTGTTCTTTCAGCAAAAATTCTAGTACCGAATTATGACAAGAGAATTAAAGAATTGTGTTTAGAATATGTTAAAAATAAATTTACGATTAAAGGTATAAGAAATATTTATTAGGTTCATTGCCGTCGAGTTTCCCGAGGGATTCTGCAAATACTATGATACGCGTTCCTTGTGTGGCTATCATTATCCAAAATACAGATGAGGAAGTTTTATTGCTATTACGGGATGACAAACCCGGCATTTCATTTCCAAACCATTGGACGTTGGTTGGTGGAAAGGTGGAAAACGGGGAAACACCTGAAATGGCTGCTCATCGAGAACTAGATAGAGAAACGGGATTGAAAGCCGAATTATCATTTTGGAAACGATATGATCGACAACACCCAAATGTTATTGTTGATCAGTTCATTTATGTAGGAGCGTAAATGCCTCGCAAGAATCACTGCTATTAGGGGAAGGTCAGGATATCCGATTTTTTAATTCCCACGAAATAAAGAACTTAAAAATTCGTTTTGAATTTGGCAATTTACTCAATGAATATTTTCTAGGTCATGAAACAAATTAGCCCCTTTACATTTTTGATGGCATTCTCTTTTTTTTGTTTACCTGTTTACTTGTTTCCCTGTATACTTAACCCATGTTCATCACCCTCGAAGGCCCTGAAGGTTCTGGTAAGACATCACATATCCCTTATCTCGTTGAAAACCTGCGCAAGAAAGGATATGACGTTTTTTCCACCCGCGAACCCGGCGGCACATCAATCGGTGAGCAGATCCGGGAAGTAATCCATAATTTGAAAAACGTGGAAATGGACCCGCGTACAGAGACATTGCTCTACCAGGCTGCCCGCGCCCAGATCGTGGAGCAGGTCATCAAGCCGCGTCTGAAAGCAGGTGAGATCGTTATTTCAGACCGTTACTATGACTCAACCATCGCTTATCAGGGATATGGACACCAGCAGGATCTGGAACAGGTTCGCGCGCTGGTGAAATACGCAACGGGGGGCCTGGTCCCCGATTTGACTGTCTTACTGGATGTGGATGTCGAAGTTGGGCTTGGACGAAGAAAGCAAAACGGTGGCGAATGGAACCGCATGGATACCCATGAGGTTGAATTCTATCAACGTGTCCGCGCAGGCTATTTGGAGATGGTGAAACAGGAGCCGAGGCGCTGGGTGGTGGTAGATGCCGGGAGGGAGTGGGAATCTGTGCAGGAGGAGCTAAGAAAGGTGATTGAGGAGCGCCTGTGATATACTTAATTAGTCGTCACAGGGTTTGGTGATACTCTTCCGAGATCGTCTCACGCCTGATTTATCTACTTGTCCGCTTGCTGGCGGGCGTTGCTGTTAGGAGAAAAAATGGAATCCAAGCTGTATGTCGGTAATTTGTCGTATTCGACCACGGAAGATGATTTGCGGAGCCTGTTCTTTCAGGCAGGCACTGTGACTTCGGTGACATTGATTAAGGACCGTGATAGCGGCCAATCCAAGGGCTTTGCCTTTGTGGAGATGGGCAATCAGTCTGAGGCGCAGAAGGCCATTAGTATGTTTAATGGACATAACATGGGGGATCGTGAGCTGCGTGTAAGCATCGCTCGCCCACGTGAAGAACGCAGCGGTTTTGGGAATCGCGATCGCGGTAGTGGTCATCAGCGTCGTCCGCCTCAACGCGGTGGCAACAAGCGTTATTAGTCGCAGCCTCTGTTGGTGGATAATTCTCCTCGATTTGTCGGGGAGAATTTTTTATTTCAACGCCTCAGAGTATTGGTCGCCTCTGTCTGGAAGCTTTACATCAAATGCTGCAAATTATCCTTTCGACCTAGCCGAAAGAACTATATCCCCCACGCAATTTTTGTCTTGACATGCTCCTTCACAAGGGGTAAACCTTTGAACAAACTCCGTATCAAATTAATGGAATAGTTTCGGTGCTTTCTTAGAGGTAAAAAATGAAGATTGCTCTTATTACTGGTGCTTCACGCGGGCTGGGTCTCGCGCTTGCGCGTCAGTTGGCTGAAAATGGCTGGGGATTGATTATCGACGCGCGCC
>DATDOR010000290.1:0-3699 GCA_035293165.1 Anaerolineales bacterium
CCCCCTTCAGGTGGGGGAACTGAACGGTTACCATTTTTGCTTTGCCCACCTCTGTTTATGGCGTTTCACTGGATTGAACGAAAGGCAGGAAGAGCTTTTCGGTCAGTTCGACTGGTTCAATGGGGGAAATCAAATGGAACATCGGCCCCATGAAACAAGGGTAAGTCTCCGGGTTGGGTTCGCCGGAAACGGTCCAACAATAGTAGCCATCGCCATCATCCGGTACGCCGTCTTTTTCACCTTGTGAAACGTACCAGATGACCAGGTCTTGATTGTCAATGGACTCCCCATTCACGTAGTTATGGGGGCCTTGTTGGTGATCGATATTGCAACACGTCCCAATCAAGCTCATATCCGTGTCGCCTTCACTTGCCTTATGTTGGGTTGCATAGACAAAAGGAATATCTCCCTGGCCGCCATCTCCAAACTGCCCGACATCCATTTCGATGTAATAGCCGGTTCCGTCGGCATCGTACACCTTCCAGGCATATCCTTCCGGAGTTGTCGTGTGGGGACCGTGATTGGTCTCCAAATAAGGCACCCGATAATCCTCTGTGGTCAGATGAACCCACTGTGTCCCATCCCAATAATCAAAATTATCATTGGCCTGATCTCGAATGGCAATATCTATTCGGACCACCGGACGGTAAAAGGCTCGTGTCCCACACCCTTTTCCGTAAGCTACCTGCACTACTCGAAAACGCCCATCGTTGAAAAATTCCAAATGTTGTTCATACCGGTATTGACAATTCTGCCCCCAACTTTCCATGCGGAAGTCTTGTACGAGTTCAAATCCGATCACATTGTTCCCTTCGTCGAGCAAGTCGTTGATTTGTGTTTCCCCATAGGGATAAACCACGTTCGCTGAGGTGTTATCACATCCTGCATAGTCGTTGAACCCAGTCGTAGACTGATAATACACATGCCATTCCAGCAGCTTGATGCTGTTAATCATCTGAACACCGTTATAAAAAACGTTATACACCCGTAAACCATCCGTCGGGGTAGTTTCATAGGCTAATATCCAACCATCCTGGCTGAATGTGCCCGGTGCTGGACATCCTGCTGGAACAAACAGGACGGAGGCTCCATCGTTGGCGGAAGCGGAAGTCCAGGCGGTGCCTGCAAATTGATCTTCCGTCAGGTCTGCCATCGCCCACAGGAAACGATCTCCTACCCGAAACGTGGCCGCAGCACATATATGGTCGCCGTCGCAAGAAGACGCCAACAAATCGCCTTGCATGGGGTAAATGTCTTCCATCGCAGGCTGGTATCCAAGAAGTTCGGCTACTTCTGGCGCCTCATGAATGATCTGTACTGCGCGCGCCGTCAGCCGCGAGGACAGCCCCGGACGCACACCGGGTTGGTACAGCACATCCAATACTTCGCGAGTATCGAGATTGACAATTGCGGTTACGGTAGCGTTTTCCACCCAGAGATAAATCTCCACTTGACGGCAATCTTGATGTGCGCAGGATGTGCTCCCCGATGGGAAATCCATCCCTACACGTTTGATGCCAAATACTTCGGATTTACGGCCCACGGTCAGGTTCTGGACACGCGGCTCCGACAAGGCGAGATCTTGCGCCAGGACTTCTTGCGGGGTCAACGTGCCGGAGAGAGGAAGCGAGGGCGCTTTGCCTCGTACCCCTTCCACCCCACTCAGGAAGGGCATTTTTTTGCCCTGATTGACGAAAACCACCGCCAAAACCAAGATCAAAGCGAGAGAACCCAGCAAAGCATATGCGATTCTATTTTTCATGAAGTAAACCTCTTTGGTAACTGCTCAAGCTAAAGCAGAGAAAGCGGGTCATTCCCACTCTGGACTGAGTAGTTACCCTCTGGTTCTTTGGGAATCGGCGGGGAGGTCCCCAGATTTTGGGGTGTGAGTGGGGTGTACACCCCACTCACACCCCAAAATCTGGCATTAACCACGGCAAATCCCAAAGAGCCTACCCTCTTTGTATGAATGGATGGAACTGGTATTATACCGATCTTAATTCAACCAGTCCTCGAAAAATGCTTCCAAATCCATGCCACTGACCTTCTCCATTGTACCGATAAAGTCCTCTCGTGAAGCTGCCCCACCCCCAAACTGTTCAAAGTATGCCTGTAACCCGGCGAAAAATGCTTCATCACCCATCATCCGGCGCAAATTGTGAAGCATTAACGCGCCACGCTGGTAGCTGTCAAACCCAAACAGATGTTGGGGAGCCAGGTTCCCAAGCGGGTCAGAACTGGCATCCCGTTCGACCCTGGCGGCCAGGTTTTGCATGAAAATGTCAAGGGAATCGGGATTTTCTCGCGTTTGCCACATCAAGCTGACATAGACCGCAAACCCTTCGTTGTGCCACATATCTGCCCAGGAAGCCATGCTGACCCAGTCCCCAAACCATTGGTGAGCCAGTTCGTGGATTACCGTCTCTTCGTTGAGCATATTTTCAGACAAAATGACCATGGTCTGCGTTTCGAGTGAGTGGCGGATGACACGCGTCGAAATATAACCAAAACGTTCGAAGGGATAGGGACCAAATTTTTCACTCATCCAGTCTATCGCTTCCCCCGTGATAGAGACCGTCTGCAAGAAAGGATCATGCAAGTCTGCAAAGTAATAATAATGGATGGGAATGCCACTAGGCGACGCGGTTTCTTGATATTCATAATCTCCCACAACCACCGTTGCCAGGTAGGTTGCCATCGGAAAATTGTGTTCCCAGATATACGTGGTCGTGTCTTCGCCGGATAGTTCGCGGGCCAAAACCCCGTTCGAGATCGCTTCCAACCCCGCGGGGACGGTGATCTCGAACGTAAAGGTGGCTTTATCTAGCGGATGGTCATTGCAGGGGAACCAGTAATGCGCCCCGTCGGGTTCGTTTACGGCGAATATATTGCCAGGGAGAAATTGCAGGCCCAGATGATGAATAAAGGGCACATAAGCCGATCCCGTCTGGATGGGCGCGCCTCGATAATCCACAAAAATGGTGAAAGGTTGCCCTTCGGCAAGCGGCTCCGGCAGGGTGATGATAAATTTTCCCCGGTCGCGGGTGTATTCGGCAGGTTGATCATCCACTGTCAAACTTTCGATCTCGTAACCGGAAAAGTCGAGCGAAAGTTCGACGAGGTTATCCAGGGTAGCAATGGCGTCAATGGTTGCTGCGCCGTCTATATAGGTTTGTGCGGGATCGAGAGCCAGTTGGAGGGTATATTGCTGCGCATCGTAGCCTGTGTTTCCCAGTTCGGGCGCGTAGAAATCCCCAATTGAGCGTTCGCCTGTCTGCGGGAGCGCGGTGGGGGGCGGTGGTGCTCCTGGCGTCTCCGTTGGAATAGGCAATGGTGTATGCGTGGGTCTGGGGGAGGCAGTCGGGGATGGTAGCGTGGGTTTGCTATCCTGAATAATGATGCGTTGTGGCGTCGAAGAAGGTGGAATGGTTGTGGGGGGCGCCATACAACCTGCAAGCAGCCAGATAAAAATGAGAAGAAGCAAACCATATTTCGTAAAACGGGTAAAATGGGGACGGAACGGATACATGGTCGTGATTGTACGCGAAAATCAAGGATTCACTGGTTAAACTCGTATGAAAACCCGAACTGTTTTAATCGTCCTACTTACCGTTTTCCTGGGCTGGTTGACCCTGACCATTTCCCGCGCCCAAATCAATGTGCCGGGTTTGGAAAATACCCAATCCAGTCCCCCTTCTT
>DATDOR010000291.1:0-4345 GCA_035293165.1 Anaerolineales bacterium
ATCATGCCGAGCGCGTAACGGGGGATGGCGGCGTTGAATTGGATCGCTTTCATACTGACTCCTATAGTTTGAAAAGATACCCTCTCCCCGGAACGGTATACAAATGCCGGGGATTGGAGGGGTCAGGTTCAATTTTGAGGCGGACACGCCGCACGAGTTGGGCGAGGCTGTCATCGCGCACGCCTTCAGTGTAAATTTTATCCTCCGGCCAGACCGCGTGGATGATTTCATCTTTCTCGCACACCTGATTGGGATTTGCGCGAAGATATTCCAGCAAAAGCTGTTCTTTTGCAGAAAACTGAAGAGGGTCGAACTCCCACGTCACCCTTTCCCGGACAGGGGCGGGGCCGGAACCCAGCAAGGGGTGGTTTCGCAACCCGGATAGGGCGATCATCTCCGGCGTAGGTTCGTCGGCCCAGAATTCGGTGGTGCGACGGACAACGGCAGGATGTTCGCGCAGGGCATCCTGTTCGAGGGGGCAGCCCATCGCGTGGGCTTCACAGACCGCGCGGAGGAAGGATGGATACCCGCCCGAATAATTTCGTATAGCCATAGTTGCTTGTGCATCCCAGGTGAGATTTTTGCGGACGGCATAGCGTTCGACGTTCCAGCCGATATCCTCGTCACTCAACGGACCGAGCCAGAGGGTGTTGGCGAATACGAGTTCGGCGAGTTCGGTGAGGGGGTCGAGGGGGCGGCGAGTGGCAAACACGAAGGTCAGGCTGTATTTGTGGGCGTCGCGCAGGGCGCGGAGGTTGCTGGAGGCAGTGCGGGCATGATCGCCTTCCAACGCGTCGAAGCGGTCGAGGAGGAGGCACACGCCCGAAGGGGATTCTGCCAGGGTATGGTCAACGACCCTCGCCAAAGCCGGGTAAATGTCGCCGTTTGGTGGATTGTTGGTCAACGCCCGGTGAATGAGTTGGTACAGCGCGGGGGGGGTGGGTTCTGCCAGGCGATTTCCATCCACTAACACAAACCGGCCTTCCCAAGATACGCGATTGGCGAGGAAGCCGAGCAGGTTGCTTTTCCCCGCGCCGCTCAGGCCAAGCAGGGACACACTTTCCCCCGCGCGGATGGCGGTAAGCATCCTTTGGATTTCGTTTTGACGATAATTTGAGGGGTAGGTATCCCAAACAGACATGACGGGTGAATTATAATTCACGGAAAAAGACTCGGGAGAAATCAGGCTTTACGAATTGGAAGGCTCTTTGGGATTTGCCGTGGTTAATGCCAGATTTTGGGGTGTGAGTGGGGGGTACCCCCCACTCACACCCCAAAATCTGGGGACCTCCCCGCCGATTCCTAAAGAGCCTTAGAGGAAAAAGAGGCGAGGCTCATCAGTAAGAAGTGTGCAGAAATGGCAAACTGGAGGGATGGAATTTCCAATCACAGACCTCTTAGATTACGAACGAAGCGTCGCGCAGAGGCATCTCATACCGATTTCGGACAGCACGCGTAACGCGAACGGGTGAACATACCCCGCGGGAGCCGTGCCCGCACTCGATGCCTGCCAGCGGTCCCCCAACCGGGCGTTGATCATCGCTTCCGCCAGGTGAGACCGGCACGAGTTTCCCGTGCAGAGGACGAGAACCTTTTTGAGAGGGATCATGTGAAGGGCTATTTTAACCCCACCAGCATTTCATCATCGGAACTGGCGATTTCTTTGAGAATACCCGTATTCACGTAAATGGTCCGCTCGCAGATATTCGTCACCCGGTCGGCCATCCGTTCGAGGTTGTGGGCAGCCCAGAGCAGGTAGTTGGCGCGGTCAATGATCTCAGGCTTTTCGATCATTTTCTCGATCAATTGATGGTGGAACTGGTTATAGAGTTCATCCACAATATCGTCTTCGAGGGGGATGGCGTTAGCAGTTTCCAGATCGTTGTTGACAAATGCGCCCAATGCCTGATGCAGCATCCTGGTCGCGGTTTCTGCCATTTGGACGATTTCCGTGACCGGATGCGTGAAGGGATCGTCTTTGATGATCAAATGGATACGAGCAATCCCTTTTGCGTAATCTCCCATACGTTCCAGCTCCGTGCTGACTTCCAACATCGAGGCGAGAAAACGCACGTCACGGGCCATGGGTTGTTGGGTGGCGATAAGCATTACACAATCATTTTCGATTTGCAGATGTTTTTGGTTGATCCATTGGTCATCTTCATAGACCCGTTGGGCGGCTTTGGTATCACGAGTTTTGAGCGCCTTAGCAGCGTCTAGAGTGGCCTGCTCGACCATGCTGCCCATAACGAGAATATCATCTTTGAGCTTACGGAGTTGCCGGTCAAACGTTTCGCGGGTATTGGTAATCCTTGTCATAGCGTCCTCTTGTTTACTTTTTTGGTTTAACCGAACCGTCCGGTAATGTAATCTTCGGTACTCTTCTTTTCAGGGTTCGTGAAGATTTTTTTCGTATCTCCAAACTCTTCGAGAATGCCTGTGCGATTGCCGCTGTCGTCCAGGTTGAAAAAGGCGGTGTAATCGGACACCCGCGCGGCCTGCTGCATATTGTGGGTGACGATGATAATGGTGTAATCTTTCGCCAACTCCCGCATCAGTTCTTCGATTTTCAGCGTAGCGAGAGGATCGAGGGCGGAGCACGGTTCGTCCATGAGGATGATGTCCGGTTTGACAGCGATGGCGCGGGCGATACACAGACGCTGCTGCTGCCCGCCGGAAAGGGAGAGGCCGCTTTGTTGGAGCTTGTCGTTTACTTCGGCCCACAGCGCCGCCCCCCGCAGGGATTGTTCGACCAGTTCATCCATGTTACTCCGGAACCCATTGATTCTTGCACCCCAGGCCACGTTTTCGTAAATGCTTTTCGGAAAGGGATTGGGCTTTTGGAACACCATCCCGATCCGGCGGCGGACTTCGACCGGGTCTACATCCGAGTCGTAGATATTTTTGCCGTGGTACAGGACTTCCCCTTCTGCACGGGCGGAGGGGACGAGTTCGTTCATCCGGTTGAACGCGCGCAGGACGGTGCTTTTTCCAACGCCGGAAGGGCCGATGATGGAAGTGATTTTTTGCTTGTGGATATTCATCGAAACACTACGGACTGCCGGAAAATTACCGTAATAAATCGAAAGTTCGCGTGCCTCGATGGCATATTCGGAACCGTTACTGTTTGCCTGAACAGCAGGGGATTTTTCGGGTTTAATATTCAGCATTAGAGCCTCCTGGTATAGCGGTTTCGCAAAATAATTGCGGCTGTATTCAGACTAAGCAACAGAATCATCAAGGCGATGATAGCCGCTGCAGCAATATTATGGAATTCTGCCTGTGGACGCGAAGTCCACTGGTAAATCTGGATGGGCAGTGTCGTAAACTTTGAAAAAGGGCCATCCGGGTCAAAAGTGATAAAGGTCGAGGCCCCAACGACGACCAGGGGGGCCGTTTCCCCGATCGCGCGGGAGATCGCCAGGATAGAGCCGGTGAGAATACCGGGCAGCGCGCTGGGCAAAACGTGGTGCCAGACGGACTGCCAGCGCGTCGCCCCCAATCCGAACGCAGCTTGCCTTAAGGTTTGGGGGACAGCCCTGATGGCTTCTTGTGCACTGATGATAATGACGGGCAATATCAATAGCCCGAGCGTTAACCCCGCCGAAATAATCGTGCGTCCGTTCAAGGTATTGCCATCCTCCCCCGCTCCAAACAAGGCTCCGCTCGTAAAGGGCTCCAGCGCCCGCACGAAGATAGCTAGCCCCAGGATGCCATAGATGATCGATGGCACACCGGCCAGGTTGTTGATGTTCGTCTGGATGATTTGATTGATGCGAGTGGCGGTATTGGCGTACTCTTCCAGATAGATTGCTGCCCCTACGCCGATTGGAAAGGCAAATATGATGGTGATGAAAATCACCCAAAGAGACCCTAAAATTGCTGTGCGTACACCTGCCAGTTCAGCATCCGGAGCCTGTGGAGTGGTAACGAATCTACCGTTCAGCCAGGAGATAAACTTAAGTTGAACATTCGGGTGATCCTCGGCGAGTTCACCTAAATCGGCCTCTATCTGGGAGCGGTCAAAAATTGACGTATAAAGCTGCCAGGTGGTGATCACTTGGGGTTCCACCACCCGCTTAATCACCAGATTGTAAATATCATTACGCGAACGCTCTGCAAAGGGTCTTTCAGTGTCTAAACGCCTGAAAACGTTGGGAGACAGATTTTCTTCAAGGATAAAGGTGAGATCAACCGGGTGAAGCTGTTCGATGGGGATGCCATTGATCGCCAGGTCTTCAGGGTCAATTTTGTTTTCGATTGCGGCATATCCTAACGTTGAGTTGAGAATATTGAGCAAAAGAAGGGTGAGAACGATGATTCCGATTACCGTCGAAACCTGAAA
>DATDOR010000292.1:0-12279 GCA_035293165.1 Anaerolineales bacterium
GCTGTCGGGCGGGTTCAACTCTGCGGTAACCGCAAACAACCCGGCACGGAGGACCTTTTCTAAGCGGCCATCGGATTTGAATTCAGGATTTGAATTCTCCATTTTTCCATCCGATAGGCAAGTTTTTATCTTCACCGGTCAACATGTTCACCCAGGCCGAGGAGCCTTCCAATTGCCGGTTGACCGGGGGGTTGATCAAGATCATTTCTTCGCCGTATATTGCCATTTTCTGCGAGCGTTCGAATGCTTCCACCCATACACAGCGCATGGTTGGGATCACTTCGCAATGCCCGTTGGGTCGTACCCCACCGCAGGGGCCGTTTCGCAGGTTTTTCGGGCAGGTCATTGGGCAGGTCATCCCCGTTGAATGAAGGACACACTGCCCACACATCCGGCAGTCGAAGATCAGTTTTTTGCCGAATTCTTCCGGTCCGCGCAGCCACGCGTCAACTCGCTCGTACCCAATTTTCGTAATGACAGGATTAAACCGCTTTACAACCCAGTGGGTAACTTCGTAAGCTCGTTCCAAAATGTGAGGATGATCGCGCAACCAGCTTCCGACTGACATAATTTCTTACAACTCTTCCGTTTTTAGTGGGAAATTCTCCCACCTCTTTTTCGGCGACTTTATGCTTTGGGTATACGGGTTCTGACACGTTCGCGCCGAGTGGTGGGTTCTCGTGTGGTAGGCAACAACCCCGCCAGGTGGGGGAAGGAGTCGGTCGCGTGGGGGATGTGAAGAGCGCCGACGAATTCGTTTTGAAATTCCGGATCAACGGCGGTTTCGATATAGCGAACCCATCGGGATATGCGTTGGGCCTCCACGCGTTTGTGCCGGTTCAGCAGGGCGATCCGTGCACCGTCGCCCGCCGCATTGCCAATGGCGTACACCTTTTCCAGATCGCAGTCGGGGATCAGACCCAAAATCATCGCATATTTCGTATCAATGTAGCTGCCAAAGGCTCCCGCGAGCAAAATCCGGTCTACCGACAAAATCCCAGCCCGGTTCATCAGTAACTTTGCGCCCGCGTACAGTGCGGCCTTCGCCAGTTGGATGTTCCGCACGTCATCTTGCGTGACGACGATGGGGTTGTGGGTGGTGGTCTGATCGCCAGTAGCGAGAAGGTACTCGCCCTTGCGTCCGTTCCAACGGATATGGTCATGCTTCAAATCGGGGTTGAACCGCCCGTCAGGAAGGACGATCCCGGCCAGGAACATCTCGGCGACTGCTTCGATGATCCCTGAGCCGCAAATCCCGGCGGCGAGATGTTGGGGCTGGTCGTCGAGTGGGACATCCGGCCCGGTTTGCCAGGTGTCCGACCACGCTCCCTCGCCGATGACGCGGAACCGCGCAGTGAGCGTGTTCCTGTCAATACGGACGCGTTCAATTGCGCCGGGCGCGGCGCGCATCCCGAACGTGATCTGTGCGCCTTCAAAGGCCGGGCCAGTGGGACTGGACGCGCTGTACATGCGTTCCCGGTTACCCAGTACGATTTCGGCGTTTGTGCCGATGTCTACGATCAGGTGGATTTCATCCTGATTATACGGCTCTTCGGCGATCAGCACGCCCACATTGTCCGCGCCGACGTGTCCCGCTTCGGAGGGGAGGACGTGGATGTACGCGCCGGAGTGAAACCGAAGGCCGAGGTCGCGAGCTTTTACATCAATGGCGTCACGCGTCGCAAGGGCAAACGGCGCGCCACCCAACTCGGATGGATCAATCCCCAGCAGGATGTGGATCATGGTCGTGTTGCCAACGAAGACCGCTTCGTGGATGTTGCGGGCGCGGATTCCGGCCTGTCGCGAGGCGGATGCTGCCAATTTGTTCAGCGTGTCAATGATAGCTGTGTGCATCTTCGTCAGGCCGTCGGCGTGCATCATGGCATACGATACGCGGCTCATCAGGTCTTCGCCGTAGGTCACTTGCGGGTTCATGGTGGCTTCGGTAGCGAGAATTTCGCCCGTACGGAGATCGCACAGATGCCCGACGACGGTGGTACTACCGATGTCCACCGCGAAGCCATAAATCCCTTCCTCGTAGCCGGGTTGAACATCAATGACTTCCGAACCGTGTTCGCCATTCCACAAAGTGACGGTGACAGCCCATTTGCCTTTGCGGAGGGTGGGCTGGAGACGTTGGAGAGCTTGCAGGTCAATTTTGAGATCGTTCAAATCCCACTCTTTGGCAAGAGCGTCTTGGAGGCGGCCCCAGTCCCCGCGATGTTCGCCGAGCTCGGCCTGATCCACCTCGACGTATACCTGCCGGACAGCCGGGGCGATTTCGATAGTGCGTTCGGTAGCGGATTTGCGGATGATTTGCTTTTGGGCCCGGGCTTCTTCGGGGACAAAGACGAGGACATCATTCTGGACAAACGCCTGGCACGAGAGCCGATAGCCGTTCGCACTCATTTTTTTGAGCAAGTCACACTCTTCCTGGGAGGGTGGGGTGACATGGTCGGGATGGGAAACGATGCCGTGTTTGTGGAACGTCCCCTCTTCAACCTGAACTTTGCACTTACCGCAGGTGAGCCGCCCTGCGCAGATGCTTTCGATTTCAACCCCAAGTTGGCGCGCAGCATCCAGCAGGGATTCGCCTTGCTGGACGCGGCCGCGGCGGCCGGAGGGCATGAAGATGACTTGAGGAGTGGTCATGGACAGTGGTCAGTTTTCAGTCGCTATTTTCAAAATAGTCACTAGAAACTTTTTAGGGCTTCAGCCGTTTTACGCCACTCGATTTTGACATATTGCGCTTCCAATTCTGCGACGAGGGCGTCCACTATTTCATCAGGGGTGCCTTCGCGCTCCTGGGGATCGCCCCATTGCATCAGATTGAGATATTCATCCGTACCGGTGAGACCGGCTTCCATCGAAGCATTATCCACAGCAACCTGAAAACGTTCGGAGAGTGGTTTGCTGGCCCGGGTGCGGCCTTCTTGCGCCTTCACTTGAAGGGGGATGTCATGCCAGTAGAGAATTTGATATTTTGCCAAAGCTGCCTCACTCGAAAAGACCTGGCAGGTTTTGTGTTTGTTGCAGATCTTCGTGCTTCCAAAATGCAGCATATTCACACAAAACCAATTGTTTTTGGAAACCTGCCAGGTCTACCAATTGTCAAGAATAAATTTCCGTGTTAAAAATGGTATATACCAATTTGGAAAATTGTGCAAAGTATACCACTCCCAATTGAAGTGTCAACAAGCATGATCGTGGCCGTACCCATTCAAAAACTACGGGAAAACTTCGTCAATACGCTGCCTTTGTACATTCAAATTGCAGACGGATTGCTGGAGAAAATGGAGGCGGGGGAGCTATCCCCAGGTGAACGTTTACCCCCAGAGCGCGAACTCAGCCAGTTGCTCGGTGTGAACCGGATGACGCTTCGCCGCTCCCTGCAACGGTTGGAATTACAAGGGCTGCTCGACCGCCGTCAGGGTGCGGGTACATATATCGCTCCCCCGAAGATTGAACGCCAGGCCGATCAATTGGTTTCTTTTTCGCGGGGGATGAAAAAGAGGGGATACCTTCCTGGGGCAAAGCTATTACACTTTGAACGAAAACCTTCGGAAGCAAGCGTTGCACGGGAATTGAACGTCCCCCTTGCTGTTGAAGTGTATTTTTTTCAGCGGATTCGCTATCTGAATGAGGAACCCGTCATGCTGGAAAAATTTTGGATGCCGGTTGAACGTTTCCCGGACCTGGAGCAATTTGATTTGGTGAACCGGTTTATTTTTGATATCGTTGAGGAAGAATACAGGATGACCATTACACGGGCACGGCAAAGCCTGGAGGCGGTCGTCGCGACCGAGTACGAGGCGGAAATGCTGGGTATCCGTGTTGGCGCGCCGCTGATGCTCGAACGGCGGTTGACGTTTGATGAGCATGACCACCCATTTGAGTTTGGGATTGATCTTTACCGCGGTGACCGTTTCCGGTTCGTAACGGAAAAGGCACCGATGGAGCAATGATTTTGGCTCTTTGGGATTTGTTGGCTAATCCCCTTCTTGGCTGAGTAGTTACCAATCATTTTTTTTGGAACGGTGTTTGCTGCTATGTGTTGTATTTGTTTGGCTATAATGGCTGCAATACCATTCCTACAATTAGGAGAATTTAATGAGTGATGAAATTGATATTACGACGATGCCCATCGAGGAACTTCTGGAATTGATGGGAGAAGACCTTTATGATGGCTATGCGGATGAAATCGTAGAGGAAGTGAATGAGTGTCTTTCACGCGGGATGGAACCGTATGATGTCCTGACACAAGGTTTGGTTGCTGGAATGGAAATCGTTGGCAATGATTTCCGCGACGGGATCCTGTTTGTCCCCGAGGTGTTGATGGCAGCCAAGGCGATGAAAGCGGGCATGGCTATTTTACGCCCTCTGTTAGCAGAAACGGGCGCGCCGACAATTGGTTCGATGGTGATCGGCACGGTCAAAGGTGACATTCACGACATTGGAAAAAACCTGGTCGCGATGATGATGGAAGGGGCCGGGTTTGAGGTCTTCAATCTGGGGATCAACAACTCCGTGGAAAACTTCCTGGAAGCGATCTACGAACACAAGCCCGACATTATCGGGATGAGTGCGCTGTTGACAACGACGATGCCGTACATGCGTGTTGTCATTGACGCACTAAAATCCGAGGGTCTCCGAGATAACATGATCGTTTTGGTCGGCGGCGCGCCGCTCAACGAGGCCTTTGCAGAGGACATCGGGGCGGACGCATACTGCCGGGATGCAGCGGTTGCGGTGGAGACGGCGAAGAAGTTTATGCAGATCAAGAGAGAGGTTAAGGCGTAAGAGCTGGTACGGGTAGCGAAAACTCCTCCTCAATTTGAGGAGGGTTTTTTTAATCCGCATCTCAATCCAGAAACGGCTGGTAATACACCGGGATAATCCCCCCAAACCACAAAATCAAATTCACTCCAATCATCAAGACCATCACCCCAGGCAGCAGATACGGTCGGAATCGTGCCGGAAGCAGCCTCTCCCACCCGCTCACCATCAACAAAGCCAACGCACCAATCGCCGGGAATAAAAACCGCCCTTGCGTGTTCACCGTATTCAAACCATTCTTCAACACCGCCACTGCCGTCACCCCTCCTGCCAACCAAACTATCCACATCCTCCCTGCCCCCCCATTTCCCTGCTCCTCCTTCCCTCTTCTCCTTATCACTCCTGCTCCCACTCCCACGATCCCCAACCCCGTCAACAGCCCCATTACCCACCCCGGCAGCCCTACTGCCAGCCAGCCAACCAGCCCCCAATAACTCCACACGACTTGCGTGACCATCTCAGATAGATATTCCAGCGTCAGAGAGTCCTCATAAATCGTGAAGGCGCGCCAGCCTATCTGCCGCAAAAATAACTCGCCCATCTTGGGGAACAACACCAGACTCAACAACAATGCACTTCCTCCCACCGCTAAACCCCCAATCGCCAGTTTGCGCCACGACTCTGGCCAATGTTCCCGAATATGGACGATCATCGCCACAATGACCACAATCCCCACAGGTAAAACCGTCAATTTTGTCGTATAAGGCAGTAAAAGCGCCAACACAGCCGATCCCCCCAACTCCACCGGCGAGACTGGTTGGGAAGCCATCCGGCTCATTAACCAAAACAGGAATGCTCCTGCTAGAATCCCCAACGTATCATTGGCTACGCTCGAAGTTGTATGTAAAAACTGAGGGGTCAACGCCGCCAGGGCGAGCGCCGAAAGCGAAACCCATCCCCTCCCTGTAAATCGCCGCATTGCCGCATAATTCAACCCCAAAGCCCACACTCCTATCAATATATTCAACCATCGTAACAAATACATCCCCGGCAGAAACTGGTAATTCTCATCCGACCACTGGAAAATCGGAGCAGCCACCCGCACATTTCCAAAGTCCCTTTCCGGTTGAATCACCGCTACCCACTCCCTGTTCACTAAATACAGCAGTTTGAGCGGCACACTCGCCAGTCGGTAATATGGCTGAGGCTGCCCGGCCTCGTAATTCCGCTTGATGCTGGAAAAAACACCCACCCGCGCCAGATTCACCGCCAAAATGTAATGAGCAGGCTCATCTGGCCCTTCCCACGGCGGCATCAACACACTATACGTGAACGCAAACAATACATACAGGCTAAGAATAAACCCCAGCCACCGTTTCTCATTCATCTTCTTTTCGCTCAAATTGCTGAACCAAACGGGGACGCAGCCATACCGCGTACAGTATCCCCCCTCCCAACGCCAATCCCCACCCGATCACGGAAAAAACCCCGACCACGCCGGGAAGCGCACCGCTAAACTCTGCCATCCCCACCCCTTGCAGTACAACCATCCCGACCAACAACCCGACAAACGGCCCTGGCCGCGTCGCCAAAAACACATTCAACCAAATCGTCCCCAACCCGTACCCCCAAATCCCCAATCCCACCCAGCCCAGCAGCGGCCCTGCCGCAGCGTAAGGCTCCCCGAAAACCAGCCGGGCAATTGGTTCACCTGCGGCAAAATAAATCGCCACCAATACCCCCACCAACCCCGAAACCACCCTCACCCCCCCGATGATTTCCCGATCCGGCAGCTTTTTCTGCGTAACCGTCGCAGCCACTCGCGGATACAGCACCACGACCGCCGCGCCCGGCAGCAGCAGCAAAATGCGCCGCAGCAGCACCACCGCTGCATAGATCCCCGCCTCGTCCGGCGCAAAGATCCGGTTCACAAACAACATATCATTATTCAGCAGTGCCGTATGCGCGGAATACGCTAGAAACGCCCACCCTGCCAAACGCAGCCCTTCCATCAAACGCCCATTTCTTTTATCGAGCGGAGGGGGTGATCGCTTCCACACCCTGATCCCCAACAACCCCAATCCACACCCCACCGCCAACAACTGCCCTACCGGAAGCGACGCAACCGCGCCGCGCAATCCCCACCCCCAATAGAGTAATAATCCTGCCACTGCAAATCGTCCCAACGCATACGCCAGCCGTACCGCCCCGAAAGAGACAAACCGCTGCGCTCCTTGCAACACCCCCACAACGACCGGGCGCAACAGCACCAAAAAAACCACTCCTATCCCAAACTGAACGGCGAACGGCGGAACATTCAATCCTTTCGATAAAAATCCCCTCCCCAGCCAAACCGCCCCCGCAAGAATCCCCCCAACAAGCGTGCTCCATCCCAAATACTCCCTAAACAGCGCTGCACTTCCCCTGGAAACCGCGCCAGTTCGATGCCCGCCCTGCTGCATTTCCCCCTCCGCCACAAACCGCGCTACGACCGGTTGCATCACTCCGGTTGCCGTAATGACAATCAACAAAGCCGAATTCACCGTCTGGAACACTGCAAAATCTCCTGGAACCAGTGCCCGCCCCAAATATACGTGGAAAGCATAATCCACTACGTTTGCCGCCATGTCTACAGCAAATAGAAAAACCGTTTGACGCAGCATCGGCATTCCGCTCGTCTCCCACAATCGAAGACGAACCACCTCACCCTCCCGTCTCCAGCCTGTTAAACAACGACGTGCTGTACCCAATCCGCTTCAAGCGCCGGTAACGCTCCACTGCAAAAACCACTGAATCCCATCCAAACCGGGCAAACTGCCCCACCGCGCGGGCAAAGTGCCCGGCCCCGGTAAACATCCCATTCCGGCCATACTTACGCTGTAAAAACTCCGAGGACGGGAAAAAGTACGGTGCACTCTCCACCAACCGGATCGGGCGCAGGATGAATGCCCCGTTGGTAATCACCATCGCATCCCAGAATTGATTCGGTGGAAGGCCAAGATACTGCGCGATCTCCCTCTCAAGAACCGCGTTCATCACCCGGCGTGTGATTGCTCCCCCCCTCCGAACGGGCAGAGCTTCCAACACCCGGTCGGGGACAGGGGCCGCGACCAGGGATTGGCAAACGCGCAAAACCGAGCCGAACACCTCCACCGTACCGGTTTCCCACGCCAGTTGGATGACCGCATCCCAGTCCAGTTCGTTTACATTCCGCTTGATGACCTCCACAATATCCAGGCAATACATCAACATCCCATCGGCCAGAATCCCGCGTGCGATGTCGGGGCGGTGGTATGCGCCTGGTAGGTAAATCGCGTGTTTGACGAGATGCACTGTGAGGGACAGGAGTAAATCCGGCAGAGCCAGTTCGTTGACCGGGCATCCAAGCAGTTCCCCCCGCCGGGTCCGGTTCAGCATCCCGCCGTAATCAATCGTGAACAGGGTGTATGGGTGGTCAAGTGCCCAGTGGATTTCGTACCAGATTTTCAGGTCTTTGGAACTGCGCTGATGGTGCAGGTGGTGGCGTTCGTAGTAGGGATCGGCCATCAGATTCGGCCAAAACGCACCAATCCCCATTTCATCCAGGATTTTGATGCACGCCTGGACATGCTCGCGCCGGACAAGAAGGTCAATATCTCCGCCAGGACGCATGGCTGGGTCGCCGTATACGTTGTTGGAAATGGATAGCCCTTTGAGAACCACAGTTTCGAGCCCACGTTCGTCCGCCCGTCTCAGATACTCGGCAAGGGTTGCGCTCATCATCGCCGCATTGTCCCGCAGACGATTAGCAGAAGTCTCGATTTCGGTGCGGGGTGCTCCGGGTAGGGAGTCCCACATGCTGCGTGCTACCAGCAATCGCCGGAGCAAGGTCGCCATCCGGTTAGGGACGCCAACGGCAGTCACGCGCGCCCAGTCCAGCGTTTCAGGAATGGTGATGGTTTCGGGGGTACGCCAGTGATTGGCACAATCCCAAAGGAATGTTTCTTCAAGAGTCAATGAAAAAGACATAAGAAAATTGGCGCTGAATCCGACAATTCGTTCGCATTATAAACGGGCTTTGTTAGAATCGGATGACCAGTATTAATTGGCTCTTTGGGATTTGCCGTGGTTAGTGCCAGATTTTGGGGTGTGAGTGGGGTGTATACCCCACTCACACCCCAAAATCTGGAGACTTCCCCGCCGATTCCTAAAGAACCTATTAATTTGGAGTAACTACTCAGCCAGAGTAAGAAGTAGCCGAATTTCTTTTCCAAGGAGTTTTCTTGAACACTGAACAACGCCGAAACCTTGAGGATCAGGGGTATATCCTCTTCCAATCGCTGCTCCCTCCCAACCAGGTTACCACGCTCGTCTCCAGCCTGGAAGAACTTTGGGCTGTGGAAGGTGAGCAGGCCGGTGCGGAAAATTACATCGAACCAGGCGTGCGCCGTCTGGCGAATCTAGCCAACAAGGGCGACGAGTTCCGAGGCCTTTACGCCCATCCGCAAGTTCTCGAAGTTGTTGAGACAGTGATGGGGCCAGAAATTCGCGTCAGTATGGTCAACGCCCGCGACGTGCCACCCCATATTGGCGTGCGTATGCCCTTCCACATGGATTCTGACGGGGGCCGTCACCGCGACGAAAAAGGTTACAGTGCAGCCACTGCCATCTGGATGCTGGACGAATTCACTGTTGAAAATGGTGCGACTGCCTTCGTTCCCGGTTCCCATCTGCTTGGCAAAAGCCCCAGGCAGGCCCTCACTCACCTTAACGCCCCCCACCCGGATGAAATCATCATCACCGGCCAGCCGGGGGATGTACTCGTATTCAACGGCCATTGCTGGCACGCCGGACGCCCAAACCTGACGAGCGGCCACCGCCGCGCCCTGCTCGTCCACTACCTCCGCGCGGACGTCCCCCGCCCCGCCAACCGCCGCCAGAATCTCGATCCCGAAAACGTCGCCGTTCTCTCTCCACGCGAACGGCAATTACTCGGCCTCGACGATGTGCCCGTAGCCTAACCCCTTGTGGGTGACGGGCGGACGGGCACAAGGCCCTAGACTACATGAAAGCTTTCAACAAACTTTACAACCGCTACGAATCCTACCTAGAAGACTTCTGGGGCAGGCGGGATAATGAACTCCGTTTTCGGCGAACCTTTTCCATCTTTGGCTGCCTGGTCGAGTTATCCAGTAACGACGAGCAGGTGCTTACGGTTGTTGATCATTCTGCCCCGTTGTACTCTACAGCGCCGCCGGTTGAGCGTCCAGTGTCGGAGAAACGCGTTTCTCCCATCGGCGTCGAAACCAGCGGCAATGATAGGGGTGTTTTCCACATCCGTTTCGTTGTGCGTCCCCCCGCACACGACCCTGGCCCTCCCCCCGAACATCCGTTTGAGCACATCCAATACACCGGCGAAGGCAGCTGGATCAACCTGCTATTTGGTGCATGGGGAAACATCTATGCTGACCTCCGCGCGGGGATTGCCACTGCTGTCATTACCCCACAGCTCGCCGCGCGCCCGGATTTGATCAGCCGGGGTCTTCTCAATACCCTCCTCAACAATTACCTCACCACTAACGGATTTGCGATGTTCCATGCGACGGGCCTGGTACGGAATGGCCGGTTGATGATGCTCATGGCCCCGCACAACTCCGGTAAATCCACCACTGCCCTACGCCTGACTCTCTCAGGGAAGTTCCAATTGCTCTCGGATAGCCAGATTTACGTGACCAACACCGCACGGGGTCTGCAACTGACTGGTTTCCCCGTCGGTCGCGGCAAACTCCGCCGGGACATGCTCTCCCACTTCCCCGAAATCCACCCCCTCCTCACCCCCGAACAGGTGCGCGACGAGACCAAATACGTGCTCGATCTCCACCAGTTGAACCCATCTCTGGTATGCCACCACGCGGTGTATCCCACCCACATAGACTTGTGCCTGCTCAAACGAATTGGGCAACCTGAAACCTTCATCCAGGAAGCCACCTTCGAGGAAACCTGGGAGGTAATTATGCTCAACAGCCTGCACTACGACAACTCGGACGTGTGGGAGGAGAACTTGCGCCTGATCGAGCCGCTGGTGAAGCGGGCGCGGTTATTTCATTTGGAGATTGGGACAGAGGGGGATGGAATTGTGGAAGCGATATTGGGGATTGGGAATTAGATTTGGAAGTTTGAGAGGGGACAGGCTTATAATTCCCCTTCATGAACGAAATACTCAAATTGAATCGCTTTTGGAAACCGTACTATCGCAAGAGCATTTACGCGTTGATTTTGCTTACGGCGATTGTCTTTATGGATCTGGCCATCCCCCGGCTCATCCAGCGGATTATTGACCAGGGCATCGCGCAAAAGGATCAACAAATCGTGTTGAACACGGCCTTGATCATGCTCGGCATCACCATCCTAAGCACGATATTTGCCATTCTGAACAACAACCTGTCCGTGCAGGTGGGCGAAGGGTTTGGGCGGGATTTGCGGGAAGCGATTTTCCTCAAAATCCAGACCTTCTCGTTTGGCAACCTGGATCGCTTGCGAACAGGACAGTTGATCGTCCGGCTGACCAGCGACATTACGATGATCATGCGCATCATCCGCATATCCATCCGTATCGGGACGCGCGCTCCCTTGTTGATGATTGGCAGCATCATCCTGATGTTTTTGACCAGCCCCCGTCTGGCATTGGCGATTATTCCCCTGCTGGTCGTCATGGGTGTGGTCATCGTGTGGTTTATTTCCAAAACCCAGCCGTTATTTTTGGGTGTCCAGCGCAAACTCGACGCGTTGAACACCGTGCTGCAGGAGAACATTGCCGGGGTGCGCGTCGTGAAGTCGTTTACCCGGACAGCGCACGAAACCGGGCGTTTTGCCATTGCCAATGAAGATTTCGCCGAGCATTCCATTCGTGTCATGCAGTGGCTGGCGTTCCTGATGCCCGCGTTGATGTTTTTGATCAACGCTGGCATTGTGTTGATCATCTGGGTGGGTGGTATTCAGGCGATCCGGGGTGAGTTATCGCTGGGGGAAATCGTCGCGTTTACGAATTACCTGTTGACAACGATGACCCCGCTCGTGATCATGTCCAACCTCGCGCAGGTGCTGGCCGCGGCCAACGTCTCCGCCGAGCGGGTGAACGAAGTCCTGGAAAGCGTGCCGGAAGTGGAAGACCGCGCGGGCGCCCAACCCCTGCCCGAACACGTCTCCGCACGCGTGGTGTTTGAAAATGTCTGCTTCAGCTACGATGGGGATTGTTCTGACCCGGTCTTGGAAGACATCAACCTGGTCGCCGAGCCTGGAGAGACGATTGCCATTCTCGGCGCGACCGGGTCGGGGAAATCCACCCTGGTCAATCTGATTCCCCGCTTCTACGATGTGACCGGTGGCCAGGTGACGATTGATGGGGTGGATGTCCGGGACATCGAACAGGACTCCCTGTTGGCGCAGATCGGGATTGCGCTGCAAGAGACCGTTTTGTTTTCGGGAACAGTCTGGGAGAATATCGCGTACGGGAACCCCAATGTC
>DATDOR010000293.1:0-6555 GCA_035293165.1 Anaerolineales bacterium
ATTGAAACGGCGACGGTTCGCCCCCCCTTGTTGCCGATCTCAGATTCCGAGCGGTTGGCCATTCGGAAAGCCTTAGAACGTGCAAATTTACTGCACGCGGAGTTATGGATGTGAATGTGAATCCACGCGACAGGAGGCTCAACCTCCTAGGGAAAAGTGCAGTTGAGCCTCCTATACGAGTAAACCGGAAGCGTATCCAAAAGGTGAAATCGGTCTGGCAAGCCCTTCACCCGTGCTTGGTACCGTGTGTTCCAGTTAACGTGATTATAACATTGACATGGAAACACAGCCCTGAGTTGATTCAATTCCGGATTCGCAGAGGAGGTTTTGCCAAATAAAGGTATTTTTTATCTCCATTCAAACTAATCCATTGTCTTTTAATCAGAAAGAGGAACCGCCATGAAAATGAAATTTACACACATGCCAATTATTTTAGTGGTCAGCGCTTTGGTACTATCGAGTTGTGCCACACCGGCAGCTCCCACTCCAGAAACCATCGTTCAAACACAAATTGTCACCGTTGTAGAAACCCAAGAAGTAAAAGTCGTTGAAACCCAGGAAGTTCAGGTTGAGGTTGAGAAAGTGGTAACGGCCACCCCTGCTCCCGTTTCGGGTGAAGTGAAGGTGTTACTCATTGGTAAACCGGACGAGGACGGGATCGACCCCCTCACAGGCGCACCTATCCCCGGCGTCGGACAACTGGAAACGATGTTTGAAGGCGCCAACCCAAACATTGATATACAAATTATCAATATTCCCTGGGGGTCGGGCGCAACGGGTTACGGACCAAAAACTGAATCCATGATCCAGGCGCAGGAAGCTTGCGTTTATTTGATGCCTGGCGCGTTTGCCTACGGGCAGCGAGGTTATTTGGAAAACCTGGATCCCTGGATTGCCAATGATTCGACCTTTGAAGATGTCTGGCCGGGAGATTATTTGGAGCAATGGCGAGGCTGGGGGCCGGGAAATCCCGATAATCAGTGGGCGCTGCCATATAGTGGTGGCAACCGGGTTATCCATTACGATGCTGTCCTGTTTGATCAATGGGGTGTCGAGCCTCTGAGCCAACACCCTACGCTGCAAGAAATTGAAGAGAAAGCCAGGGCAATGACAGGCATCAATCCTGTCACAGGAGACCAAAACTACGGCTATTGGTACCAGGGCAAATACATCAACTGGCAGTTCCAGGCGATTGCCCATGCCTTTGGCGCAACCTGGGGCCAGGTCAATGAGGATGGAACGTGGACTATCAATTGGGATACGCCCGAATATCTCCAGGCACTCGAGTGGCTGGTAATGATGTCCCAATACACCCCACCAGGAGCGCTAGCTGCTGACGCGATGCCCGACGGCTTCCTTACGGATTCGAATGTGGTTGCCATTATTCCTGAAGGAGAAACCGGGTACTATCTATCACCCTTTGTGGCTGACCCATCCCTGGCGGAACGCTTCCGCACAACTTATAACCTGCAAGGGCCGGATGGAAAAGGGGGCTTGTTCATTGCCGATCCTCTTGCAATGGCAACCAGTTGCCCGAATAAACCAGCAGCCTGGGAAGTAATTCAGTGGTTGACGATGAGTCCTGAATCGCAAAAGTATAACTTTGATGCAGGTGGAAACTTGCCTGTGATCGCTAGTTCGGCGGAAGCGATTCCTGCTCTTGGTCAATTGATCGACGCGGATGCGATCCTGAATCAAAATGCCTTTGCTGAACGGCGTTACCCGTGGGCATCTTCAGAACCTCGGTTTGCTCTGCAAGCAGCGATCGAAGCTGCCCTGGCAGGAATCATGACTCCCAAGGAAGCCCTTGAACAGGCACAAGCTGAAACGGCCGACTGGCTTGCTCAACAAACCTCCGGGTCGGGTAATTAGGAACATTCAAAGAGCGCATAATTATTCATTGACAATCGAGAGGGGGGAGCCTTTAGGTTTCCCCCTCTCTGGAGTGTTCATGATCAAGCAGATTCGAAAAAGCCTCGTCTGGTATCTCTTTATTGCACCGACCTTCATTTTGTTTGGGTTGTTTACCGTTTACCCGACGCTGGAAACCTTTCGGTTAAGTTTCTTCCGTGAAGTCGCGACCCAGCAAGAATTGGTGGGCTTTGCACATTATGTGCGTCTGCTGACAAATCAAGTTTTTATCAACGCTTTACTTAATACAGTTTTATTAGGAATTTTATTTCTTATTTTGGTTTTTCCCCTTTCGCTGATTCTGGCTTCATTTCTCAACAACGTGCGAGTCGCACCAAACGTCTTCAAAATGATCTACTTCCTTCCACAAGTAACTTCGACCGTGGCGGTTGCCCTGATTTTTAGCTATGTATTCCAACCCAATTGGGGTTTGATCAACGGGACCCTCCGGTCGCTTGGCGTAGAAAATCTCCCGCTTTGGTTAGCCGATCCGCGTTATGTGGTGACAGGCTCCAGATCGGCGGTCACGCTTTTGGCCGTGTGGGTCGCATTGGGCTACTACATGCTGATCTTTCTTGCCGGATTACAGGCTATCCCCACCGATTTTTACGACGCGGCCGTCGTGGATGGAGCCAATCCCCTGCAGGTATGGTGGTATATCACCCTGCCGAGCCTGCGCCCCTCTTTCATTTTCCTTTTCATCACGGGGACGATTGATGCCATGTCCAGGTTTAGCGACCTCTGGATGTTGGGAGGGCCGGGTGGAACTCCTGCGCGTTCCCTGCAATCCATCGTGATGTTTATTTACCAGACTGCATTTGAAGGAAATGATTTCAATCTCGCTTCTGCCGCTTCGGTTATTCTATTTTTGATCGTGCTCGGAATTACGATCTTCAATTTCCGCACTACACTGCAAAGTGAATTCTCAAGCCGCTCAGGATAATGCGCATGAAGATGAACCGAATCCAATCCACTCCAGCAGCACCCGTTGATTCCTCCTGGTTGCGCAGCTTCTTCGCTTCAAAGCGGAATACAGCCCGGGTCGAACAAATCGGCATCTTCATGGTATTGGCTTTGGGCGCCTTAGCGATGTTGATTCCATTTATTTGGATGGTCGGGACTTCATTTTCTCGGAATGCCAATACAGCCATGCCTCGTATCCCCACACTTTTCCCGGCAGATCCCAGCACATTTAATTACAAAGTTGCTGTCACCAACCTGCCCATCCTCCGCTATTATCTCAACAGTTTTATCGTGACCGCCTCAACGACCATAGGCTATCTTTTTTTGAGTTCCATCACGGGTTATGCTTTTGCAAAGGGACGTTTTCCAGGGAAGACAGTTCTCTTTATCGCCCTCCTTTCCACCTTGATGATCCCTTTTGAAATCCGCATGATTCCCTTATATTTTCTCATGCGAACATTGCACCTGAACGACAGCCTCCCCTCCCTCGTTGTCCCCTTTCTGGCTGGGGGCTTTGGGACGTTTCTCATGCGGCAGTACATCAGCACGATCCCGGATGATCTCGTGGATGCCGCACGGGTGGACGGGGCAAACGAGTTTGTGATCTTTTGGAAAATTGTCCTCCCTTTGTGTGGGCCGGTGTTGGCTGCACTCGCCGTTCTCACCGCCCTCTGGCGCTGGAATGACGTCCTTTGGCCGTTATTGGTGATTTCCGACAAGAAATGGTACACAGTCACCTTGGGACTGGCGACTGCCAGCCGGTCCCAAGGGATTTATACAGGCGTGGCCCTTGCCAATGCGTCGCTGGCCATCATCCCCATCCTCTTGCTTTATCTCTTCTTACAACGGTACATCATCAAAGGAATTACGATGACCGGCTTGAAAGGTTAATGGAATGCCCTTTCCTTTTATTCGGGTTGCCCATCGCGGGGCCTCCGCAGAATGTCCCGAAAACACCCTGCTCGCCTTTCGCCGTGCCATGGAACACGGCGTGGAGGCTTTGGAGCTGGATATTCACCTGACGAAAGACCACGAGTTGGTGGTCATTCATGATGACACCCTCGACCGAACCACCAATGGCCTCGGCTGGGTTCGGGATTTTACCCTGGCTGAAATCCGTCAATGGGACGCCGGACAAGAGGAGCGTATCCCGACACTCGCTGAAGTTTACCAACTCGTTCAACCAACCCCGGTCCGGCTCTGTGTCGAAATCAAAGGCGAAACCTTGCCTGAAGAACTGAAGATTACCGAAGCCGTTGTCCAATCCCTTAAACAGGCAGATTTTCTGGGACGGGTGATCGTGACCTCGTTTTCTCCACAGGCCCTGTTGAGAGTCCGCGCGCTGGAACCCACCCTACCTACGATGTTGGACCCCTCCCCGCAAGATGGCAGTCTCACCCCCCGCGAAATTTGCGAACAAACCCTGCGGGCAGGGGCAAACTGTCTCTCGTTTGATCACCATTTTGTCACCCCGGCTGTCGCCGAAGCCGCACGCCTCGCAGGGTTGGCGCTCTTTCCCTGGGCCCCCAACTCCCCCGAAGCAATTCGTCCGATGTTGCAACTGGGCGTGCCCGGTCTGATGACGGACCGCCCTGATGTTTTGAACCAGGTGCTTCATGATTTTACGTTTTGATCCCGGTCAAATTGACACTTTCAAACAAGAAATAAAATCCATCCCTGGGTATCCCACCGGCGAAGAACTGCCCATCCAAGCTCTGGTTTTCGAGTCAAATGCCCTCTTCCGGTTACCTGAACTTCTCACTGCCGGGCGAGCCAACCTGGCCCATCCTTTGCTAGTTGTCATGGATCACACCCCGATGCGTCGCGGAGAAGCAGACTTAAAACCCCTTCTGGTAGATGTCTTACAACAATCCGGCTGGACTCCGCGTCCTCTTTGGTTGGAGGCGGATGCCAGCGGACAGGTGCATACAGACTTCTCCCAAATTGAATTCGTCAAAGCGGCCCTGAATGAAAACACTGCGGTTTTGTCTGTGGGGTCAGGCGTTGTGACCGATGTAGCGAAACACGCCTGCTATTTGTTCGAGCAGGAAGCCCACGTTCATATCCCCTTTATTGTCTATCAAACCGCGAACAGTGTCAGTGCATACACGTCCAATATGGCACCGGTATTTGTCGAGGGCGTTAAACGCACCCTGCCCTCCCGTTATCCCGATGTGCTGGTTTGTGATTTGGAGACCCTACGGGACGCTCCGAGAGAAATGACCGTTGCCGGAGTCGGGGATTTGCTTGCCGCGTTCAGCAGTTTTGCGGACTGGTATCTGGCCTATCGTTTGGGTTTGGACCCCTCATACACCGAATTTGCCCAAATCCTCTTAGGCCCGTTGGATGACATCTTTCTTGCCTACGCCCCGGCGCTTCGCGAGGGGACATTAGACAGCATGGAAGTGCTCGCCAAGCTCATCTCACTGGCTGGGATTGCCATGTCGCTGTCCCATGCGACCGCGCCGCTTTCGGGCTTTGAACACGTCATTTCTCATGTATTAGACTTACTTGCTGAACAAGAACACCAACCCCTTGCCCAACATGGAACTCAGGTGGCTCTGGCAACTCTGCTCTCCACCGCCAGTTATCAAAAATTTCTGACCGCGTTTGAACCGGACGAAGTTAACCTCGCGGGTTGCTACCCCTCTTCCGACCAGATGAAAAAACAAATTGAGACGGCTTTTGCTTCAATCGACCCCTCTGGAAAAGTAGCCAGGGAGTGTTGGTCAGATTATGAACAAAAATTAACTGCATGGCATGCTAACCGGCTCCTATTTGAAGCCTTTTTACGCGATTGGCCAAATATTCGCACGACGTTGGAACAACTCACCCGTCCGCCCGGGTTCGTGATGAAACTATTGCGAGCCATCGACTCCCCTGTCCGGTTTGACCAACTTTCTCCCCCTGTGGAGATGGATCGTGTGAAGTTTGCCTATTTCAACGCCCCGCTCATTCGCAAACGATTGACTCTAGGTGATCTGTTCATTTTCCTGGATTGGGATCGAGAAGCGCTCTGGGATTAGACCGAAAATTTTGCGGTAAACCCTCACTGCTTACAAAATCGAAAACGCCAGCCCGATATTTCTTTGAAGTATCGGGTCATTTCATCCACGCTTTATCAGGAGGCCCTGCATGAAACCATCGAATAACAAGCCAGCACTGATTGTGATGTTGACCTATGAGGATCGCACAGTCTCCAATGCCCTGGCCTTATTCAACCAACTCAAAGATGAACATGTGTTCCATTGGGGGTTTAAGGATGTCGGTTTAACCCCGGATGAAATGCAAGAGGTGGTCACTGCGATGAAGGCAGCGGGAAAGCGCACTTACCTGGAGGTGGTAAGCCTTTCTGAGGCAGAAGGCTTGCGCGGCGCGCATTTGGCCGTCGAATTGGGGTTTGATGTTCTCATGGGGACGGTTTTCTTCCCCTCCATCTCGGCCTATTTGAAAGATAAAGCCGTTCAATATTATCCGTTTCCAGGCCGGGTGTATGGGCATCCGAGCATCCTGGATGGATCCATCGACGAAATTGTCAAGCACACCTGCTATTTAGAAAAATCCGGCGCGCATGGGATGGATTTGCTCACGTATCGTTACACCGGAGACGCGGCCCGCTTGCTTCGCGAAGTGGTTCGGGCAACCCCTTTGCCCATCGTTTCAGCAGGCAGCATCGCCTCC
>DATDOR010000294.1:0-16569 GCA_035293165.1 Anaerolineales bacterium
GTCTTCATCGAAGGCGGCTTCCATACCAACCCCTCGCGCTTCTTCTCTTCCCCTGGAATCGTCGCCCGTTGCGGCCAGACCGACACGTGCGACTCCTCTAACCGCACCTTCACCCGCTCGCGCATGTCCAACTTCTCCACATACGGTTTCGGCAGTTGCAACCGCCCTGCTCCGTCGAGAATCACCCACTCCTCCTCACTGATCTTCCCCATATGATCAAATGTCCGCCGCACCTCCGTACTCGTCCGCCCATCTCGGATCGCCACCACCCGATCCACCTTCGCTGCCACCTGAGGATCGTGAGTCACGATGATGATCGTCGTCTTTAGTGCCTTGTTAATCCGCCGCAGTGCGCTAAAAATCTCATTCGCCGATTCCGTGTCCACTTGCCCGGTCAACTCATCGCCCATCAACAACGGCGGACGGTTCGCCAGTGCAATCGCCAGTGCCGCGCGCTGTTGCTGTCCCCCAGACAACCTGTCAGGCCGGAAATTCTCCCGGTCGGCCAGCATCACCATCTCCAGCAACTCCATCGCCCGTTTGCGGCGTTGGCTCGGATTCACCCCGTTCAACAACATCGGCAGTTCGACGTTTTCCCGCGCGGTCAGGTAGGGGAGCAGATTTCGCGCGGGCTGCTGCCAGACGAACCCCACCGTATCCCGCTTATATCGCACCCGGTCCGCCTCCGACATCTTCAACAAATCTTGCCCAGCGACGGACAATGCCCCTGCACTCGGCGTATCCAGCGCGCCAAGCAGGTTCAACAGCGTAGACTTCCCCGCTCCCGACGGCCCCACCAGCGCCATGATCTCCCCCCGCGGAATCTCCAGATCAAGCCCCTGCAGCGCCACCACCTCTAGATCGGCGACTTTATAGATTTTGACCAGGTTGTCACAGAGAACTAAAGTGTCATTTGCCATATGCAATCCTTATTTGTACACAGAAAACACAGATGAAACAGATTGATTTCTAATTATTTTCGTGAAGTCTGTGCTTTCTGTGCCATCTGTGTACCATTCATTCCACACTCACCCTTAACACCTTATGCACCCCCACACGCAATAAGGCGATAACCGAAATGAGTAGCGCCAGCGCATAAAACGCCGCTAACAGCGTAAACGTCTGGCCAATCGCCGCCCAATCCACCACGATCCGCTCTACGACTGCACCCGCCAGTGCATTGGCAAACACTCTCGACAAAAACGGCCGCATCACCGCCGAGAGTCCCAGCCCGATCACCGTCCCAGCCCCCAGCCCCAACCCCATTACAATTACCCCTTCCGTCACCAGCAGGGTGAGCAACTGCGCGGCAGACAACCCGCTCGCACGGAGCAAACTGAACTCGAACGTCCGTTGTTGGGCGGAGAAATAATGCACGAGCAGGAACCCGACAACGCTCAACACCGCGAGGATTTGCGCGTTCAATTCAAATGCCTGTTTCGCGCCCTCGGTCAACGCGTTTGCCCGGAATGTGTTTAACTGCGTCTGCATATCCCCTTGAATCTCGTTTGGAAAGGGGAAATTGGCGGCGATTTCCAGATAATAAGCGGGGGCAATCGTCATCCAGACTTCTTCCCGCGTGATACCCACATTACTCATCTGCTCCCAGAAATCCAGCGCGTGCCAGTCAATAATCATGAACGCCCCATCCAGGGTTGGAAACTCCTCGATAATGCCGCGCACCTCGAACTCCGGGAATTGCTGTAAAAGCTGTACCTTGAATACATCTCCCACTTTCATTTGCGGCCCCAGCGCGCGACGGGATAAGATGATCGCCGGTTTGCCGGATGGGGTGGGCGCGGTCAACACCTTCATCAATTCCTCCATGGTTACTCCCCCAACCCCCTGCGGATACCAAGCCACTTGTGGGAAAGTCGCCGGATCCACGGCCAGCATGGGAATGAAACTGGCTGTTGGCCCGACCACGCGCAGGCGGTAGGTCAACGATTGCCGTTCCACCCCTTCCCAGGATGCGATCTCTGTCCATGTATGGCGGCGTGGAAGCACCCGCAAATCCGCCCCAACCAGGTAATGGGCGACTTCGATCTGCCGCATTTCGAGCGAGTCGCGGAATGTGATCGAAAACAGACTCAGCGCGGCGGCAAGACTGATCAAAAGCACCACCCGGCTAGGGCCAACAGGATCACGCGCGAGCCGCGCCATCCCCATCGCCAGGATCAACCCTCGCCCCCGGTTCAGCCAGGCATGAATCCCCCGAAGCAGATACGGGAAAAAGCGTAGAAACAGCAGGGCGATGGCGATGAGTAATAATGACGGACCGATCAACAGCACGGGATCAGCCAGCGCGGTGCTCCCAAGTCTTTGCATGACAAACGAACCGGACTGTGCTAACTGCCAGTACGCCAACCCGCTTAGGATCAGCAAAAAGATATCCAGATTGCGTTGCTGCCAGGCGGCTTGCTGTGATGGACGGGCGCGGGTTTGCTGCCATTCGAGCAGACTATGCCTCGATGCGGCAAAGGCAGGCAGGGAAAACGACACCCATCCGATCAAGGCGGCGGCCAACGCGAGCAGGCGGGCCTGCGGCGGCAAATGGGCATCAATCCCTGCTCCGGTCATCTGCACCCATCGCGCGAGCACCACCGCTGTCAGGAAGGGGCCGATCAGCGCGGCGGCAGGCAGAGCAAGCAAAAACCCCTCTACTGAAAAGAGCAGCATCACCTGTCCACGCCCTGTCCCCCGACTGGCGAGCGTGGCAAGTTCACCTTGTGAACGGTCAATCATGAATGAAGTGACCACGCCCAGCGTGTAAAACACGAAAATCAACGCCTGGGCGGAGAGCAAATACAAGGCGATCCGGGTCACGGCCAGCTGGCTCAGATAGGTTTCCACCAGCAAGGGCAGGCCGCTCGAAATTTCGACCCCGTATCGCTCGAACCCTGTCTGCGCGTTGACCAGCGCGGTTTGAATCGCCCGGGCATTTTTCGGGGTGATAAAAGATTGGTCCACCACCAACCGCCAGGATCGAACACTTTCGGTGAACATATTTGCCATTGTGATAGGATTCAGAAGTAGTGGGGTGATAATAATGTCTGAGTTCTGTCCGGGAATGATTTGAACCTGTAATGGGCGCGGGTCACCCCACCAGCGTTCGTCCTGTGCGTTGACCGGTTCGACAATGCCTACGATATGGTATTCAACCGCGCCAACGTCGAAAAAAGCTACCAGTATATCGCCGATTTTTAGTCCGTGGTAGTTTGCCACATCCGAAGTAATGGCTGCCTCAACGGGAACCGGGTCCAGGGCGGCTGTAGCGTTGGTGCTGGGGGGAATGTAATCGGGAAAATCCCCCTCGATAAGACGGGTATCCTGGGTCAGGGTGCTGAAAGACCACAAACTCAAGGTGAAATTAATCAGGTGGCTGGGATTACCATCGTAGTTCTCTGGGAACATGATCCCAATATCTGATGTTTCACGGACCTCCATTCGATCTGTAACCATAAACCCCAAATGCTCGTCTAACACCGCTTTGAGGGCGGCATTGAACGTTTGGACGTTGGCAGGAGCGGTAAGGACAATATTCCGGCTGAAGATGGGCGTGTTCGCCAGCGAATAATCGAAACTGTTAGCTGCCAATACCTCCGCGTAGGTTGGCAGCCCGGCCACCAGCGCGCCAGTCAGCACCAGCCCGGTGAACACGAGCAGGTTAATCGCCCAGTGGCGGAGAAGACGGCGGAGGGTGAAGGTGAGGAGGAGCATGTTATTCCTGTCCAATCCTCAACGCCTGATGCACTTTCGCGCGCCACAGCGCCCAGGTGGCGATGCCGAATGTGAGGGTGAACACGACCGCAAGCGTGGCGAACACCTGTCCGACCGGACGCCAATCACTGCGCGGGATAAATGGTGGGACAGGAGCCTGGTTTGCCAGCGTGATCGGCAGTCCCGGCAGGATGATCTGGTTCAGCACCGCGCCGAGTACAGCCCCTAACACCAACCCGGTCAGGATGATCAACGCCTGTTCCAGCGCGAGGGACCCGTACAACTGCCAGGGAGACAACCCCATCGCCCGTAGGATGCCAAAGGAGGTTTCCCGCTGGCGCACACTCAAGGTAAAATGGGTGGCAAACCCGATAATGGAGATCAGCATCGTGAGCAGGTATCCCAAAAACGTCACTGAACGCAGACCCAGTGCGAGCGGGTCGGCTTTCATCACCTGGCGGAGCGTTCCGGTGTCCCATATTTGGGAGACATTTTGGGTGGGAATCTCATCCAGACTTGCCCCCGCCTGGATATCCAGCCAGATTTCGTTGGGATTAATCACAAACGGGGTTTCGTTCCCCAGCCGGATGAGCAGCGCCTCGCGAGAGGTGATCATAAATCCAGCTTCTTTCTCCTCGTACAGCGTTGGAAAATAGTTCACCACTCCTTTGATCTCGAACAAAATCGTCTGCTCCCGTGCCAGACCATTGACCAGGTCTCCCACTACCAGGTTTGTCGCACTCAAAAATTTAGGGCTGACTAGCGCCGAGATCGGTGCATCGTCCCGGTCGGCGATGTTGAAAATCAAACCCTGGTATTCCAGAATTCGCGAATAATTCAACAAGAATTTTCCGCTAGCTTCCCCATGATGTTTTGCGTCGCGGGTAAAGGTGAAAATTGAAAGATCGCTTTGCGGATAACGCAGTTCGTGTTGGAGAATCTCAACAGGGTCTTCAAATGCCTCCACAACGGTGATTGTCCCGGTCTTATCCTTAACCGACAGGTCGTCCACCAGGATTTGCAAGCTGACACTGGACACCATCTCCCCCCCCGCTTTCGCCCGGTTTCGCATCCAGACAGAATGGATGGTCAGCGGAAATTCGGAGAGAGAGAAATCGGGAAGAGGTGTGGAGAAATACACCCAGGGACGCGCGGCGCACTTCGGCGGGGGAATGACGACACCAATCGCCATACACGCAGGGTTGGAATCGATCAACGGAAGCAGGTGGGCCTCGCCAGATTGAGTCAGGATTTTGATGAAGTACCCGACCCGTCCGCGGGCACTATTTCCATCCAAAAGGGTTGGGATCGGACTTTCGCTATCAAGTGGGGCGGCGATCCATAAACCGATCTCAGCCGGTTCGCCAGGCAGGGCTAACCCTGGTACAGCCTCCTCGCGCGTGAGCAAGTTGCCCAGCAGTTCTCCCATAGGTACTTCCGAAAAATCACCCCGGTAGACCGTCACGCGGGAAAAACTGACCGGGTCAATCGCCAGAAGATCGAAACCAGGAAAAGATCGGTAGCTTTTTAAATCTACCGTGCCCTCCATCCGCATAACGGATGAAAAATTTTCAACCGCAGGGGTCTGGAAATTGGCTGGGCTGAGCGGGTTGATCTGGCCTGCGCGGGTAGTTGCATCACTGGCCAGCCGGATTTCTCCCCCTACAGCATAACGCGCCCGCTCAAACTCACTGGCGTCCAGCGTCGTGTTCAACCCTACCGCCAGAATCCCCAGCGCGTTTGCCAGCGTGAGCAGGAGGACAATCCCGGCGAACTGGTTGGGATTGCGGGCAGTTTGCCAGAATGCAAGCGGGGCGGGCAGGCCACGACCGAGGGAGATGGTACGGGAGATGAACCCAAGAACGGGCGGGGCGAGCCGGACGATCAGGGTCGCAGCCCCCAGCAGGAGCGTGAGCGGTGAGAGCAGGAGAAGCCAGTCCACGCGGGGTGTCGTTCCTCCAGTGCTGAGGCCCCCGTACAACTGAAGCCGGAAGAGCAGCACCAATCCAAGAGCAAGCAGGGCTACGTCCAAATACAATCGCTGCCAGAGCGGTTTCTGAATCCGGCCTGTGGATTGCACATGGGCGACAATGCTCCGGCGGAGCGCAGGGAAGACCGGAAATAACAGGCTGATGATGCATGCCGCGGCTCCGATCATTGCGGCTGTCCAGGCAGATTGGCTGGTGACCAAAAGACTCTGGGTATCTGACAGGTCTGCCAACGGCCCGACTCGCTCCAGCAGGGCGACCAATTGCGTGCCGAGTCCCGGCCCGCTCAGGATGGCTACGGCGGCGATCAGGATGGCTTCGACCAGCTGGATGCGGACGATCTGCCGCCCCGACGCGCCCCGGCTGCGGAGGATGGCAAATTCGCTCTCGATGGCGCGAACGTGTTGGGACGCAGTCATGACGACGTAGGCCAGGGCAAGCAGGACGATTTCCGAGGTGAGCAGGTAGATGGGGAGGCGGATGCCCTGCGTCTGAAAGTAGAAGTCAATCAGGACATCGCGCAGGCTGGTCTCGTAGGCAACAGTGGGGTCAAAGTCAGTGGCGAGGCGTCCCAGGTTATTGGCTAGGGCAGGCAGGCGGGTGGTCGTGATAGTGCTGGGATCGAAGAGGACGTGCCAGGAGAGTTCTGAGCGGGCGCGAGGGAAAAGTTCAGTAGTCAGGGGGAAGAAGGTGTCGGCGCGGAGGAGGACACCAAACTGCTGGACATAGCGTTTGTTGCCTTGTGATTTGAGGGGGTTGTACTGGCCCATCCAAAACGGATCACTCGCGTTGATTGGGCGGACGATACCGGAAACGACGACGATCAGATCGGGGTTGCGTGCATTGTCGGCGTGGCTGAGGGGGAGCTCACTACCGGGCTGAAGGCCGTAGTAGGCGGCCATTTCTTCGGAGACGAGGGCCATTACCTCTTCCTCTAATCCCCTCCCGCTTACAGGTAGGGAAGGCCATTGACCAGCGATGAGTTCGACTTTGTCTTCGAGATCCTGGACATAGCGGAAGTTGACACGTTCGGTATCAATGGGAGTATTTTCGAACCAGGGGAACATCCAGTGCGAGTTGATGATGAGGGCGACCTGGGCAAGGTGTGCACCAAAGCGGGTTTGGAGAATCGTTTGGATGTTGTCATCAATAGGCTGGTAATCGGTTTCTCCCAGGTTGGCGAAGGTATTGACGCGCAAGTTTGCATCGAGCGGATCGTTGAGTGCAGCCGCACGCAGGCGGCGCGGAAGACCGAATTCAATGACGGTGTCCACCAGTACCGGCGCGCTGGCGAGGAGGGCGGTAGAGAGAATGACGCCAAATGCGAGGATGAGCAGTAAGGTTATTCGCCGGGTCGCGCGTCGGAGAATCAGCGGGATGAAGGTCATGTGGGTTTGAGGGTTAGACGGTATTCGAGAGAAAAGCCTTCAGAATTCGTCACATCGGGGCGGGCATCATGCTTGCGGAGATTGTTCTGTTTTTCCCTGCATCCTTTGCGGCGGACATCGCTCTTTGAGCCTCTTCTATTAATTCCTCGAGAGTGCTTCCGTGAGTGGGGTAATGGACCACGCCGATAGAAATCGTGGTCGGAAACAACCAGGTTTGCGAGGTTTTTTGAACCGTTTCTCGAAGATTATCGCTTATTTTCATCGCTTCATCCAGGTTTGTATCCGGCAGAAGCACGATAAATTCATCGCCAAAACGCCAGCGTCCGACAAAATCTCCGGGACGAACAGAGGCCATGAGGGTTTTGCTCATTTGGTTGATCAACTTGTCCCCAGCGGCATAGCTGACCTCGTTATAACGTCTTAAATCATCGCCATCTAGCAAGAACATAGCGAATTGACGCTCGGATGACTCTGCTTCTGCAAAGGTCAGTTCTAACTTGCGTTGTACCGCAATCACGTTGGGCAGGTTGCCTACCGGGTCTGTGTAGGCGATATTGAATGCGATGTTCATCATTTGACCCAACCCGACAATGCGAAGAGCCATTAATTCGATGGCGCGGATCGTATCCTTATCGTCGTCTGTAAGCGACTCTGCTTCTGTGATCCAGAAAGATTGCCCCGTTTTGACCCATTCCATTTTTTCATTGATATTTTTCCAAACCCAGGCGGTATTCAGCCGTTTACCAGGAGGAAAATGGATCACAGCCATCAAGACAACAGGGGTTTCCAAATCGAATTGTTTGGCCTGATGGTTGATATAATCGAATAGATCTCTGGCTTTTTCTTCGTGTTCTTTGGTTGAACCTCCTATCAACACAACAGCAAAATGCTGTCCTGAAATGCGGTAGATGGCATTCCCCATTTCATCCCGCAAGACGATTCCCAGCCAACGGAGCAGCTGATCACCATGCTCAAAACCTTTGGTCCGGTTAACGGTTTTAAGTTGTTTGAAGTCCAATGTGATGAGGGTTGTTGGATTTAAGTCCGGGTTGCCGAAATTGTTTTCGATTTCTTTGGAAAAGTGAACCAAATTAAAACACCCTGTCAGGAGATCAATGTCGGAAAATTGTGTTGTATGCAAATTCTGTTCAGGAATATTCATGCATATCTCCTACCAATTACAATTGGGATTGAATATTGGTAACTGCTCAGGCTAAAGCAGAGAACCTCCGAAAAAAAGGTGTGCGTGGGGGTGTACGCCCCCACGCACACCTTTTTTTCGGGTCATTCCTCCTCTGGACTGAGTAGTTACGAATACTGAAAAGGTTGCGTTAATTATTGGAAACATGAATATCCCCCAAGGTTTCGGCAGGTCCCCTTATTTCTCCTCTGCCATCCACAGATAAACGGTTCCATCTTTCAGGGCTGCGGCGAGGGATGAACCATTGGGAGAGAAGGCAATACTTTGAATGCTACTGGTCTGTTCAGTCAATGTGTAGAGGGCGACTCCGTCTGTAACGCGCCAGACGCGTAGCGTACCATCTTCCGAGGCGGAGGCGAGATATTGTCCATCGGGTTGGAAAGCAAGATTTGTAATCGGGTCGGTGTGGCCCTGAAGCGCGAACAGGAGCGTGCCCTCGCGCTTTCCATTTTTAACGGTGATTTGCCAGAAGTGAATCACCCCGGATTTCGAGCCGGTTGCCAGGATGTTGCCATCGGGTGAGACGCTGGCGGTGACAACTTCGCCTGCCAGGCCAGGGAGGATGATCGGGGTCAGGGCAATCCCTCGCCGGGTCGCCCACGGAACCTTAACGGAGGGGGCTGTATTTATGATGAATTCGTTAGGCTGCCGGAGGAATTGAATTTCGCCCGTTGCGGATAATCCCATTAAATGAGGTTTTCCAGGAATATTGGAGATGGTTTGCAGCAATTGGCCGGTGGAAACCTGCCAGACTTGAAGAACGCCATTTTCTTTGCCAAGCGCGAGCAGATGCGCGCCGCCGGAGAAAATGACACTGCTGACCCCGGGCTGGCCAGTGTTGATGGTCAACCATTGCGCGCCATCAGCGACCTGCCAGAGGATCACCTGTCCGTTATCCGTTGCGGCGGCAAGCAGGCGATCGTCAGTAGAGTAGGCGACTTGATTGACAGGCTGTCCATTCCCGGGCAGGGTGAGGCGGATGCCCGGAGGGGTTTCGAGAGAGAGGGCAACGGAAGGAGGCGATTCGATGGGGGGGATATTCTCCAACCGGGTGTTGCTGAGAATCCAGGCCAGGCCAACCATCATAAGGGCCACAGCGCCAACCCAGGCCAATGAATTGGCCCACTGAAGGGAATTGAAGTGTGGGCGTCTGGCGTATCTGGCTTTCACTTCCCGGCTGAATTGTTGGGTTTCAGCGCGGGAATATTCGACCTCGGGCAGGCTGGCTTTGAATATCTCGCCCAGCGTTTTTTCCAGGCTGATAAATTCCTCGTAATAGGCACGGCACTCGACACAGGTAAGAAGGTGGGTGTGCAATATCTCTTGTTGACCAGGAGATAAAAGGCCATCCAAATCCATTTCGATATCAAGCCGGGCCTGCGTGTGGGAATATCGGGTGGCTTCACTCATGGCAGCCCTCCCACAGGTTGTTCGTTTGCCCCTCTCAGTGATATGCGATGGAGATCACCTTGCAGCGTTTTTCGTGCGTAATGAAGCCGGGAATGGACGGTTCCCTCAGCCAGGTCTAGAATAAGAGCGATCTCCGCAGTGGGCAAGTTGTGCGCGTAACGTAAGAGGACCGGTAGCCGGTGTTTTTCACTCAGCCGGTTGATAGCGGCCCAAAGATGGTGATGGATTTCGGTTTGGAGACAGGTTTCTTCAGGCGCTGGGGGACTCCCGTAGATCAAATGGAGATTCTGAAGCGCACTGTGCAGCGTTCGCCTGGCTTTGTTCTTTCGCAACAAGTCCTGGCATAAATTGATAGCAATGGCGGAGAGCCAGGTGCGGATATTGGAATCTCCCCGGAAATTTTTCAGTCCGAGCAGGGCAGCGACGAAGGTTTCCTGGGTGATATCCTCGGCTTCGGCTTCGTCGTTTAAGATGGAAAAACACAGGTTATTAATGTAGGCGCGATATTCCGTCACCAGTGCTTCGAGGTTGATCGTTTCCCCGGTTCGTTCGCACAGGTAAGTCGTTTCAATGACCTGCGTGCGGGAGGAGAGCGCCATATCGATTCGATTATATCAGAGGAGGTAAGGTGTTCTGTTAAAGCCAGATGATTGGTGGGTTGCGACAGATAGCCAGGTTAAGCTCGTTCCTGCTCAGGTTGAAGGAATTCAATGTAGTCCTCCACTACTTCCAGGCGCAGATCGTCCGGGCCGATGTTATCGAAGGGGTTTTCGAGTTGATCGCTAACATTGTCCAAACTGACCAGAACAATCGCATATAACGCCGCAATGCTATAGCCAACCCAGGGATATTCGGGATAAGATAAGTTGGCGAAGTATGGCCCAAAGATGATCGGGAACAGGTTCAAAAACATCCGGCTATGGGCACGCAGAGAAACGGGGGGCGGTAGTGGGCGACGTTGTTCATCATCTCGAAGTCAGCCATTATCATGCTGAGAAATTGGTTGGCCCGGGAAATTTCATACGCGGGAACGCCAACCTGCCGGAGTCGCTCGTGATTTTCCGAAAATGCTGAGAATACGGTGTAAACCTCACGTAAGTTGGCTTTTCCCTCGGGGCCGTCCGGCGGATTTCGGATATATTTCACGCGGCCTCCAAAATCCGGGGATTACCCCGGCAAACTCCAAGGACGCTAAAATTTTAGATGAAGAACAAGGTTGTGTAAAGCAAATTTTCCTCTTTTCCTTATTCCCTTTTCTCCTTTTCTCTTCCCCCACCTATTCCCATGATATGATTTGGTAACTGCTCAGGTTAAAGCAGAGGAACCTCCGAAAAAAAGGTGTGCGTGGGGGTGTACGCCCCCACGCACACCTTTTTTTCGGGTCATTTCTACTCCGGGCTGAGTAGTTACATGATTTGAATCATTAAATCTCTTCACTTCGAATTACATTCTCTATGAAAACCACCCGTCTCCGTTTTCTCTTGACCTGCTTTCTTATTGCGCTCGCGGCACTGATTCTTCTCATCCGCTCGCTGATACCTCCTCCTGCAACTGCCCTATCCGGGAAAACTGATCCGTTGGATGCTACCCCGCCCCCCTTGAATGCCGAAATCTACGTCGTCCGCGCTTACTACGGCGACTATCAAATGGTGAGAGATTTATCCACCTGGACCGAACCCTGGGAAGTCTATTCGGACCTGGGCTTTGTCGTTTTGGGCGTCAACGCTGCCGATTTGAACCTGCTGCACATTCTCGGATTCCGGGTCGAGCTTGACGAAGAAGCGACCCTTGCTATGAACACCCCCCGCACTGCAGACCCTGCTGCGAGCGAGAGTGCTTATCCAACTATTCCCGGCTTTGCCTGTTACCGCACCGTCGAAGGGACCTTTATGACGGCTGAAGACCTGGTTGCCGGCTATCCTGATCTCGCCGCCTGGCTAGACGTGGGGAACTCCTGGCAGAAGCTCCAAGACCCCCCCCTCGGCTATGATATGCAAGTCCTCGTCCTGACCAACCAAAATATCCCCGGCCCGAAACCCAAACTCTTCATCACCAGTTCCATCCATGCCCGCGAATACACCCCCGCTGAATTGAGCACACGTTTCGCGGAATATCTTATCCAAAATTACGGAATGGATCCCGATGTCACCTGGATTCTAGATTACCACGAAGTCCATTTGATGTTACATGCCAACCCCGACGGGCGCAAAATGGCCGAAACCGGTTTGTACTGGCGCAAAAACGTCAATAATAACTTTTGCGCCGATTCATCGTCCCGTGGGGTTGATTTAAACCGCAATTTTGAATTTGGATGGAATTGTTGTCTTGGTTCCAGCCCCAATGAGTGCAGCGAAACCTTCCGTGGCCCTTCAGCGGGTTCGGAGCCGGAAGTTCAGGCCATCCAACAATATCTCCGCGCCATCTTCCCCGACCAGCGCGGCCCGGCCTTGACTGACCCTGCCCCATCCGGCGCTACTGGGATCTATCTCGATCTTCACAGTTACAGCCGGTTGGTGCTATGGCCGTGGGGGGGATACAGCAACGCCCCCCCGAATGGCGCCGCCCTACAAACCCTCGGGCGCAAATTCGCCTACTTCAACGACTATGCCCCGGAACAAGCCATTCAACTCTACCCTACAGACGGCACCACCATTGACTTCGGCTATGGCGAATTAGGAGTCGCCGCTTACGTATTTGAACTGGGTAACACGTTCTTCGAAAGTTGTACCTATTTTGAAGATATCCTGCTCCCACAAAATCTGGACGCCCTCCTCCTCGCCGCCAAAAATGCCCGAACACCCTACCTGACCCCCGCCGGGCCGGATGCGCTCGACGTATCCCTATCCAACGGCCAGATTAAGCCTGGCACTCACATCACACTCACTGCCACCCTCAACGACACCCGTTTCAACAACTTGCAGGGGACAGAACCCACCCAAAACATTGCTGCCACCGAATATTATCTCGATGTACCCCCCTGGATCACGACCACAGTGCCAGTTGCCATCCCCATGCTCCCCGTGGATGGTCAATTTGATTCCCCTATCGAAAATGCCTTTGTCTCCCTTGAACCCTCAAGTTTATCTTTGGGGCGGCATACCCTCTACGTGCGAGGCCAGGATGCCGGAGGAAACTGGGGCGCGATCAGTGCCATCTTTTTGTGGATCGGCGCACAACAAACCCTCGAATTAACCGCCAGTGTCACCAACACCCTCCCTGGAGAAATCTTCACTTATACCCTAACTTACGAGGCAGAACTCACCGGTACACACCTCTACTCCTTGACCTTACATGATTCCCTTCCTGATGAAGTGAACGTGCTAACCCACACGATCCGGCTGAACGGCAACCCCGCCCCCAATCTATATAACCCCATCGATCATGGGCTTCACCTGACCCAGACCGGGACATTCACCGGTACCCAGGGGTTGACCCTCACCCTGCAAGTTTCCACCACCCTCGTCCCCAACGGAACTTTCATCGCCAACCTCTTCACCACCGCCCTCTCTGTGGATGGCCTACTGGCAGCCCACGCAGAAGCGGCCCCCGCCGTCGTCCAGGTCATCAGCCCCTTAGATAATAAAATATACCTGTCTCTGATGGTCAGGTAAACATATGACTATATCTCCCCCACGCCTCCTTATCTTCGATGACTACGAATCCCTCAGCCGCATTGCCGTAGAACACACAATTTTTCTCGCCCGTACTGCGGTCGCAGAACGGGGACAATTTACCTTCGCCCTCTCCGGCGGCGGCGCCCCGCAACGTCTGTTTGAGTTGCTGGCATACCCGGAATACGTCGAACAAATCTCCTGGCCGGAGATGCACATCTTCTGGGGTGACGAACGCTGTGTCCCGCCCGATCAAGAGGGCAGCAGCTACAAACAGGCCTACGACGCCTTCCTTTGCAAAGTCCCCATTCCCACCCGAAACATCCACCGGATCCGTGGCGAACTCCCCCCCGCAGAAGCCGCTGACGATTATGCGCGGCTGCTATTGGAATTCGTACACCTCCACCCCCCTACTCCCCTATCCCTAAACAAGCAGGACTTCCCCCGTTTCGACCTCGTCCTGCTTGGGATGGGCACCGACGGGCACACCGCCTCCCTCTTCCCCGGCCCTATCCCTGACCGGGAACGCACCTCCCCCACCCTACCCGTTACCGCCCACTACGGAGACCGTCCCGCCAACCGCGTCAGCCTGACCCCGCTCGTCTTCAACACCGCCCGGAACATCTTCTTCCTCGCCACGGGCGCGGCCAAAGCTGAAACTCTGCACGCCGTCCTCAATGGCTCTCACGACCCCGAACACCTCCCCGCCCAACGCATCCAACCGGAGAACGGGCAGGTGACGTGGTTTGTGGATCAGGAGGCAGCGAAGATGCTCAAGTGAAAAACCGGGCAACTCAAGATGAAACCCTCCAGAACCAAGGTCATCCTCCTCGGCACAGGTAATCCCAACCCTGATCCAAAGCACCAGGGATGCTCGTTGATCATCCTGGTGGATGAAACGCCTTACGTGGTGGATTTTGGCGCAGGGTTGGTCCGGCAGACGGCCGCACTCACGCCCGAATATGGGGGCGCACTCGAAGACAGGCGCCCGCTCGTAGAACTCCAAATTCCCAATCTCAAAACGGCGTTTCTCACCCACATGCACTCCGACCATACGGTGGGCTACCCAGACTTGATCCTCACGCCCTGGGTGATGGGCCGGGATACCCCGCTAGAAGTCTATGGGCCAGAAGGCATCGTGGAAATGACGGACCACATTCTCCAGGCTTACCAGAAAGACATCCACTACCGGCTGCAAGGCCTGGAGCATGCAAACGACCAGGGCTGGCGGGTTAACACCCATGAAATCGGTGAAGGGATGATTTATGAGACGGACGAAGTCAAAGTCGAAGCGTTTCTCGTCCGGCATGGCACGATGCCGAATGCATACGGATTCCGGTTCACCACCCCGGACAAGGTGGTTGTGATTTCAGGGGATACCGCTCCCTGTGAAAATATTCTCCGGTACAGCCAGGGAGCGGATATTCTCATTCACGAGGTGTATTACAAAAAAGCATTTGACCGGCAGAGTGCATCCTGGCAGCGGTATCACGCAACCCATCACACCTCCACCCTTGAACTCGCAGAAATCGCCCGGAAGACTCAGCCTGGACTGCTGGTGCTGTACCACATGCTGTTATGGGGAGGTAGCGAGCAAGATTTACTTGACGAGATCGCCGAAGGGTATGCGGGGAAGGTGGTGGTTGGAGCAGATTTGCAGGTGTTTGAATAAGGGTACAATTGTCTTATTATGAAATTAGTTCAGGATAGCTTCAAAGAAAACGAGCTCTTTGGCAATCAGTGAGGAGGTTTCCAAAATTTAGGGTGTGTGTAGGGTGTACATCCCACACACACCCTAAATTTTCGCCTTAACCCCGGTAAACACCAAAGAGTCAGAAAAGGACAGAACACCATGCCAGAAAAAAAAGTAATCGGATTAAATCCCCTTCGATTTTTGATAGGAAAATGGGAGGGACACGGGGAAGGCTTTGGGCAAAAATCGGAGGTGGAACATTCCTACCAATTTGTACTCCAAGATCAGTTTATTCAAAGTCAAACAACATCCATCGTGCGCGGGGAGGATGGAACCACCGAAGAAATTCATGAAGATTTGGGGATATTCAGCTTTGATTCGGCTCGAAAAAAGATTATCTTCCGGGCGTTTTACTCGGAAGGGTATATCAACGAATATGTCATGGAAGAAGGAACCCAGGCGGAAAATCAGATAATCCTTACAACCGAAAAAGCAGAAAATGCAGGCGGGATGATGGCAAGGCTAAGGACGGAAATCATCTCGGAAAATGAATATGTGATGACCCTGGACCTTGCGAACAAAGGTGGAGAATTCAAACCTTGCCAGGTAATCAGAATGAGAAAGGTATCGTAATGAAAATTACTCAGCCGGGAAGGGGATTAGCACCTTCTCTCTAATGGATAAAACAAACCAAAGATGGACAATGTCATTCCGAACGGTAGTGAGGAATCCCCCCGACGAACGAGTGGAAACCCGCGTAATAGGGATTTCTCCCTTGGGTCGAAATGACACGCTTTGTCCAGGTTTGAATTAATCTCTCAATAAGCCTGAATAGTTATTCGTAATGAAGCGATGAATCACAAGAAAATAACAAACACATCTGTCACAATTGGCGAAATCAACATTATTTGCACCGATCTCGACCGTTCCCTCCCATTCTATCGAGACGTGCTGGGCTTTGAAGCCATCGAGCAGGAAGGGATCGCTTATCATCTGCGCTGCGGCCAGACCCGCTTTCTGCTCCTGCCGGTTGCGTCCTCCAAACTGTCTCGCCCGCCTTACGGCCAGACGCCGGAATTCTCGATTGATTTGCTCGTGGATGATCTGACCGAAACGGTGCGCCATTTCCAGGCTCACCAGGTGGAATTTGTCTCCGAGTGGCAGGCTAATGACAAACGGGTGTTTATCCGTGACCCGGATGGGCTGGTTTTTGAAGTGATTCAAAAATGATCAGGAAACTCTCCAGGCTGGAGCAGGCCGGGTACATCCACATCGAGAAAACCTTTGAAGGCAAAATCCCTCGAACAGTATGCTCAATGACGGAGGCAGGCCAGGCCGCTTTCCGGGCCTATCTGGAGAAAATGAAAGGTGCGCTGGGCAATATCAATAGTATTCAATGATGATAATTCGTCTTTTGCAGGATACCGATGAAGCCGAGTGGCTGCGGCTCCGGCAAGCATTATGGCCCGACTATGACCCGGACGAAATGAAACAGGAGAAGGCCGCGATCCGCGCCGATTTCGACCAACAGCCGGTCTTTGTGGCGGAACGGCCGGGC
>DATDOR010000295.1:0-4598 GCA_035293165.1 Anaerolineales bacterium
AAACTTCAAGGCAGAGCAGGGTATCGTTTGCGGGTTGGGGATTGGCGAGTGATTTGCGAAATCAATAAGGATGAAGTCGTGATACTTGTGTTGAAAATTGCCCTCAGAGGCGAGGTGTACTGATGACCGTACAGATAATCAAACAAGGCGATCAGCCAGAATGGGCCGTTGTCCCCTACGAGACGTACTTGCAGCTTGTCGAAAAGGCTGAAATGCTGCGGGACATTCAAGACTATGACAGCGCAAAGGCGGCTTTAGAACGCGGGGAAGATGAACTAATTCCAGGCGAAGTCGTTAATGCCATTCTGGACGGGGAAAATCCGATTAAGGTCTGGCGCGAATATCGCGGGATGACTCAGCAAGCATTAGCCGAACAGGCAGGCATTAGTGTTCCATACCTGTCTCAGTTAGAAACGAATAAGCGCAAAGGCTCACTGGATGTTTTATCGGCGATTGCAAAAGCGCTGAACGTTTCGCTGGACCATATCGTCCCTTCGCAAGAATGAGGCTAAAACCGGATGCACTACTTCGCCTTCAACGTCTCTCGCGCAACCTTCACCCAGAAGCAAAAATAGCCGCGTCTAATGCAGCGCATATGCTACCTCGGATGAGCATGCAGCACCATCGAAATCCTGGTTCAGCAGACGGCGGGGTCGTTGTCGGCGGATTGGGGTCCGAATGAGTAGAATGGCTGAAATTCACTGACGAAACAACAAAGTCACAGAGGAATAGGCGGAAGAAATAAAACGATGGAAGAGAATATAGCGGGTTACCCACTGAAGGTAAGATTGTTCGGTAGAGATGGAGTATGTTTGGCACGCAGGATGTCGCGTATCTGATCGAGCAATTTTTTCGGGCGTTTTGTTTCAGGCATTTTTCGCTTTACTGGCAAAAAAATATGTGATATAGTTTTCCACAACTGTAGGCGTACAGGCGGACGCACGCAATTCACGCCGGATAAAATCATGCTTCCCGATGTTGTCATCAACACCCTCTTGCTCCTATCAACCGGTCTCATGTCAATTATGTCCTTGGTCGTGAGTATTCGAGCCTTGGCCACCAGAAGGCCGATTGTCAGCTCGGCCCGGCTCTTCTGGGTTTTCACTGCTGCGCTCGGATCCATATACGTCAAGCAAATTCAGAGCCTGTTGTCGCCAAACAGTAGTGGTGGCGAGTTTTTCGCAGTAATAATGATCGTTTCTTTCGGCCTTTTCATTGTCGTATGCTGGCAGGTGAGGCAGACCTATCTCGTCCTGGGCGTGACAGAAGCAGCATTCAAGCACGCACTGCTGGCATCACTTGACGAGCTGGGTATGGAATACAAGGAATCCTTGGCAGGTTTTGCACTCGACGAATTGGATGACGAGCTGCAGGTAGGTTTTCGAGGCTGGGTGGCCACAGCAGATTTCAAGATGAAGACGGGAGCAAACCGGGAGCATCTTCAGCAGGTGGTGACCGTTCTCCGACGGCAACTCGCGGCGGCGCCTGGCCGCGCCAACCTTATCATTTCGGTTACCTACGGTGTGATGGCTCTCTTGTTCCTGTCGGTGGCCGGAGTGTACATTGCCCTGGAGTTCTGATGCGCCTAACAACTCGCTGGAGCGGACGCAGCCTGGGCGCGATAATCTGTTGAAGATTGAGTTGCTGCGCCGCTCAACTCGAGGCAGTTGGGTGGCTCCCTCACACCCCATACACCTCCCTATACTTCCCCTTCAAATAATCCAAATACGGCCCGATATGAATCGGTCCACCCGTCACCTTGCGGATTAAATCCATGGGCGCGTACTTCCGCCCGTATCTGTGAATGTGCTCGCCCAGCCATTCCCGGACCGGGGTGATGTTCCCTGCCCGCATTAATTCGTCCTGGTTGGGAATGTCTTTCGCCATCAAGTCCCACCATTGGGAGGCGATGATGTTTCCAAGCGCGTAGGACTGGAAGTGCCCGATCAGCCCCCACGACCAGTGCACGTCTTGCAGGACGCCTTCGCGGTCGGTGGGCGGGACGATGCCCAGGGTTTCCCGGAATTTTTCGCGCCAGGCTTCGGGTAAATCTTTGGGGGCGAGACGGCCTTCGAGAATGGCCAGCTCGATCTCGAACCGGATGATGATGTGCAGGTTGTAGCTCACTTCGTCGGCCTCGACGCGGATGTACGAGGGCTGGACTTTGTTGATGGCGCGGAAGAACGCGTCCACGCTCACGTTCCCCAACTGTTCGGGGAAATGTTTTTGCAGGATCGGCAGCAGCGCATGGCTGAACGCGTGGCTGCGCCCGATCAGGTTCTCGAACAGGCGGGATTGGCTCTCGTGAACCCCCGCGGACGCCCCGCGCGCGGTGGGGAGACCCTCCAGACGTTGTGGTACGCCCAACTCGTACAGGGCATGTCCGGTCTCGTGCAGGGTGCCGAACAGGCAGGGGTTGAGAAAATCTTCGTACACGCGGGTAGTGATCCGCACGTCGTTGACGCTGAACGAAGTAGCAAATGGATGGGGGACGGTGTCCAGCCGGCCTCGTTTCAAGTCGTAGCCCAACACCTGCGCCGCTTCCAGCGAGGCCGCGAGTTGTGCGTCTTTGGGGAAATGTTGGCGGACGGGGCTGTCGTCCAACTCCACACCGCTTTCGACGATGGCGCGGAGCAGTTCGCTTTGCGGGCCTTTGACTTCGTTGAAGATGCGCTCCACCTCGGCTTTGGTCAGCCCTTCTTCAAAGCGGTCGAGCAGAGCGTCGTAAGGGTGGGCCACATGCGGGAAACAGGCCGCGTACTCCTTTGCCAGCTCAAACATTTTTTCGATATGGGGCAGGAAAGCGGCAAAGTCGTCGTTCATCCGGGCCTTTTGCCATTCGATGGTGGCGAGACCGGTGGCTTCACTCATCCGGCTGACCAGGTCGGCGGGAAGGGCGCGGGCGCGGGTATACTCGCGCTGGGCGAGCCGGATCAGGCCGAATTCGTCGGAGTCGGGGGCGAGGGTGTGTTTCCACTCGTCCAGGTCTTCGAGCAGTTCGCCCATCTCGTCGCTGGTTTCACGTTCGTGGATCAGGCGCGCGAGGGTGGCGGACTGCCGGGCGCGCGCCGCCGCTCCCCCTGGGGGCATAAATGCCGACCGGTCCCAACTCAGCACCCCGCTTGCTTTGCCGAGGTCGTGAATTTCTTGCATCAAAGATATGAAACGGGTGTATTTTTCTTCCATTTTCTCTCCTATGAAAATAGTACGCAGATTTTCAGGATTTCCGCAGATTTTTTCTTACATCTGCGGGAATCTGAGCTATCTGCGTACTTAATTTATCCAACTTGTAAATAGTTCTTCACCCGCGCTTCCATCCGTTCGACGAACGCGGGCAGACCCCGTCGTATGCCTGGATTGTCGGTATACAACACAAAGTTGAGCAAATCCAGGCCGCGCCAGGCCAGCAAACCTGCTAACTGCTCCTGGCTCTCCACTGGCCAGGGGCGCAGCGCCTCGTACCCGGTCTGAAAAGCCGCCTTCAACGTCTCGTACTCCGGGTGCGCCTGGATGTAATAAAACGTAATCGCAATATCCTGCGCCGGATGGCCGATCATCGTGTCGTCGAAATCGAGCACATACAACGCCTCGCGATGCACCCGGATATTCCACTGGTGCAAATCGGCATGCAATACGAAGGGCGGGCGGGTGGACGCATATAATGCATTCAACAATCCCTCGATGCGTTGTGCGGCCGCCTCGAACACTTTTCGCCGTTCGGGCGTGACCCATTCCGGCGAAATGGCATCATCCTCCAGAAAATTCCCATGATCGAACGGGAAAACAACATCCAGTTTTTTCAGGCTGAAATCCGGAGGTGGGACGAACGCTTCAGCGTGATTATGCAATTGCGCGGTAAAACGGCCCAACTTCTCGTAATATTCCGGGCTGATTTGATGCGCTAATTCTTTTCCCGGAACCCAGCCGAAGACCGCACAATGACGGGGTTCCGGCACCCCGCGCGCGGTCGCCGTTGTCACGAGTTCCCCATCCCGGTTTGCGCGGGGCGCTGGAATCCCAAGCGTGGTATCCCGCCCTAGCGCCGCCAGCCAGGTCATCTCCGCGAGAATGTTTTCCCGTGCGCGGACGTTGGGTACATTGACACGGATGACGTACTTTTGGCCGTCCATCGTATCCACACGGAAAATGGTGTTGTAGCTGTGTTGCAGCAGCCGGACGCTTTTGACGTTGAGGGGGTATTCTTGCATAGCGTTGAGCGACAGGATACGTAACCGCCTCGCTTGCCCGAGATGAGTGAGGGTGGAGAAGGGCTTGGGCATGGGGGAATTATAACGGGAGATTGGAGATGGGGATGATAGAATAGCAGGAATATCATTTAATGAGGAAAACCCATGTCTGACACCCCCCGAACAAAAGCCGAACTGTTGGAGAACATCCGCACCGCGCGCACAAAATTCAAAACGCTGGTAGACAGCCTGACGGAAACCCAACTCACCTCGCCGGGTGTTCATGGCGCATGGTCGGTGAAAGACATCCTCGCGCACCTGACGGCCTGGGAGCGGTTGACTCTGGAGCGTCTCAATGCCGGGCTGGCAAACAAACCCCTGCCTATTAAGCCCATCAAGACGGATGAAGAT
>DATDOR010000296.1:0-2932 GCA_035293165.1 Anaerolineales bacterium
AAATCGTTATTCTGATCCGTAAAGGCATATGCTGTTTCAACGACAATCACGTCTTTGTCATAACGTTCGGTAATGTCATTGAGGTTGAATTGTAGCTCTGCTAGAGTGCCATGCCAAAACGGGTAATAGGAAATTCCGATCACATCGAATTGAACATCTCTTCCTGTGATGTTGTCAAACCACCATTTAGCCAGTTCATTATCCCCTCCCTCGGCAATATGCATCATAACGAGCGTGGACGGGGAACAATCCTTCACCGCCTGCGATCCTGCTTTTAGTAATTCTGCCAGATTATTCATTTGATCATACCGTCCGTCCGGCCACAACATCCCCGCGTTGATCTCGTTGCCTACTTGAACCATATCGGGAGGAGTGCCTTGTTCCACCAAACTGTTACATACGTCAAAGGTGTGATCGTACACCGCTTGATTGAGTCCCTCGAAATCTAAATTCGCCCAGGCGGCCGGTTTGATTTGTTTGCCCGGATCCGCCCAATTGTCCGAGTAATGAAAATCCACAAGCAGTTGGATCTCTTTCTCTTTCAGCCGAAGGGCCATTTCGAGCAGTTTTTCTTTGTTGTGATACCGGTCGGCAGGGTCCAGCCACACGCGCAGCCGGGCATAGTTTAACCCATGATCTTTGAGAATTTGCAGGGCATCCCCCGGCGCGCCATCGGTTTCCCGGTAAACACCGCCAAAGTCTTCGGATTTCTTCAAACTGGAGATGTCTGCCCCTAGAATCGTGAGGGTGGTCTGGTCGTTAAAGAGTTCAATACCGTCGAAACTTGCCCAGTTTCCCGCGTTGGCATCCGAAACCAGCCGGATGGTACACGTCCCGGCCGTAATCTCGTTCGACGCCACCACATTCAACCACCGGTAACCAGGGGAAGTAGACGAAACATATGCCCTCTTTTCGATTTCACCACATTGGAGCGCCACATACACGTCGTTCTGTCCACCGCTTGAACGCGCCCAGGCTCGCAGCGTGTACCAGCCATTCGCCAGTCCGGTAATCGTTTGCGTGGTCTCCACCTGATAAGGTTCTGCGTCCTGATGCGTCAGGCGAAAATCGCTGTCATGGCCGCGATCTTCGATGAGGTTGGCTTCTTCGTTGTTGGTTGTCCAGCCGGTCAAATCGCCATCTTCGAAGCTTGGGTTGAGTAAACTGATAGGTTGAGGCGTCAGGCTTGGGATCGCCTCCATTGGGAGGAGTTCGGTCGGCTCGGGGGTGTCGGTTGGGGAAGGAGTCATGGTAGGTTCCGTTTCTTTTGTAGGGGTGGGGATAGAGTCCTTTGGAGGGGAGGCTGGTTCTTCCGTTAGAGTAATGTTTTCTTGCGGGGTACAGGCGACGAAAAACAGGATTGATCCAGCAAAAAGAACGACTCTCAGAGTTTTTTCTAAGCAACGATTGAACATCTTAATCATCTTGATTTCTCCAAATCTTTCACAAACACCTTTACTCCATACCCTGGGAGGGAAATTTGTGCTCCTTCTTTTTCCTCCGACAAAGGAATCCAATCTTCTGATTCCAGTTCTATTCCTTGTTCACGTTCTGTAAAATTCAACAAAAATAGATATTGCTTTTGATCGGTTTGCCGGGTCTGAATAGAAACCCCGATCGGAATCGCTCCCGGCAACACAGGCTCAATCAAATGAGACCGGACCAGGCATTGATAAAACTCGCCCAGGAACGCATCGCCCAGATAGGCCCCCAGGTGATACGCTTTCCCCTGCCCGTAGGAATTGACCGTCAACACCGCTTTCCCTTTGTAAAACTCACTCGCATAAACGGCCAAAACTTCCGCGCCTTTGGGTTCGAGCAATTCTGCATACCGCCCGCAGGCTCCCGACCCTGCCAAACCTAGCGCATTGCCATCCACGCTCACCACCTGCCCCGGCTGGTTATCCCCAAACGTATCGAACTCTACCATCGTAAGACCCAGCACTTCATCCAGCGGTGATGCTCCCTGGTGACACAAGTCGGATTCATTGACCCACCCGGTCAGATACGTGGTCACGAGGGCGCCCCCCGAAGCCACGAATTTGGCCAGACGAGCTGCTGTTTCCTCGCCCAGCATGTACAACATCGGCGCAATCACGAGCGCGTATCCATCCAAAGACTGCCTCGTATTGAGGATGTCCACCGGAATCCCTCGCCGCCAAAAATGGGCATAGTGCTGAATGCACGTCTTCTGATATTCTCTGTTTACTTTCCGGGGCAGATAAGCCAGATTCGACGCCCACTCGTTCTCATAATCGTAGACGATCCCCACCCGCGCGGGGGTATGTGCCGCGGCCAATTCGGGCAACGCCGCCAGCAATTCCCCCACCTCCCGGACTTCCTGAAATACCCTGGAGGTTTCCCCGCCCCGGTGAGCGACCACGGCCCCATGAAATTTCTCCTCACCACCCCGGCTTTGACGCCATTGGAAGTAATTCACCCCCATCGCTCCGTGTGCGAGCGCTTGAGCAGACGCCAGCTTGAGCAATCCCGGACGTTTCAACCGGCTTAGGGGCTGCCAGTTGGTCTGGCTGGGCGAGGACTCGATCAGATAAAATGGCTGTCCCTGTTTATAGCTCCGGTGGAGATCATGGTAAAACGCGGTTTCGAGCGCTGTCTGCACATCGTCATACACATGCCATTCGGGATAACTGTCCCAGCAAACGACATCCACATGTTCGGCAATCTTCCAGTAATCCAGTCCCACGTCCGGGCGCATGAAATTGGTGGTAATGGGGATATTTGGGGTAAATTTGCGTAAGGGAGCAATCTCCATCAAGTAAAAATCCAACACCTGATCGCTGTTATAACGCTGCCAATCAAGCATCAACCCGTTGTTGGACGGATCAACCGGCTCGATCTCATCCCAGTCCGAATAACGGTGGCTCCAAAAAGTCGCCCACCAGGCTTTGTTGACCCCCTCCAAATCCCC
>DATDOR010000297.1:0-2461 GCA_035293165.1 Anaerolineales bacterium
GGGCAGATCATTGCTGGGGCGCGAGTGCCGATTGAGAGGAGCCAACCTTCCTCAGTAGAGAGTGGGACTGATCCCGGGCGTGATGGCATGCTATCACGCTTCGCGGATACGCTCTCGGTGATGCGAACCCGTGCTGCTTCGCCTGCTCCTCTTGAGAATACGGTTATTGGAGTTGTAGCAACCAATGCAAAGTTGACGAAGGAGCAGACGAACAAGGTCGCGCAAATGGCGCAAGATGGTCTGGCGCGCGCGATCCGCCCGGCCCATACGATGGTGGATGGCGATACCATTTTTGCGTTGGCGACAGGGGAAGTTAACGGGGATGTCAATACGGTCGGGAGTTTTGCAGCAGAGGTATTTGCCCAGGCGATTGTACAAGCCATTTATGCTGCTGAGCCGGTTGCTGGTTTGCTTGCGGCGCGGGATATTTGAGCAAGAGTCGCTGCCGGATGTGGACTCATAGAACCAACATGGCGTCCCCAAACGAATAAAACCGGTAGCCTGCCCGTTTGGCTTCTTCGTAAGCCTTTAGGATGAGCTCACGACCAGCGAACGCACTGATCATCATCAGCAGGGTGGATCTGGGGAGGTGAAAATTTGTCACCACCGTATCTACTGCCTTGAATTCGTACCCCGGCAAGATAAATAAATCTGTCGGCCCCTCGAAAACTTCCACAACCTGTCCAGGCGGAGAAATCCGTGCCGCTGTCTCCAATGTGCGTACACTCGTCGTTCCCACGCAAATTACCCGTCCGCCTTCCTGTCTGGTTCGGTTGACAACCTCTGCTGTTCCAGCCGAAATCTGGCACCATTCGGTGTGAATGGTATGCTGCAATGGATTCTCTACCTGTACGGGCGCGAATGTGTCCAGCCCAATGTGAAGGGTGATATACGCCCGGCGAATCCCCTGTGTTGCCAGCCGGTCGAATAACTCAGGCGTGAAATGTAACCCCGCTGTGGGGGCCGCTGCCGACCCCGGATAGGTTGCGTATACTGTTTGATAGCGGTTTGCATCCTTCAGGGGCACATGGATATAGGGCGGAAGGGGAACATGCCCTGCCCGATCCAGGTAAGGTTCCAGCGGTTCATCGAACCGGATCAGGCGTTGTGCCCCGTCCAGGACCTCGAGCACTTCCCCGTCCGGGCCGGAATCGAGTTTCAAACGTTTTCCGGCAACCATGCCTTTTCCACGCACCAACGTTTTCCAGGTTACTTCATCTTCTTTTCGCAAGAGAAGCACTTCGATTTTGCCCCCGGTCGGCACTTTACGTCCAAATACCCGTGCGGGGATCACGCGTGTTTTGTTGAGTACCAGCAAGTCGTTGGGCTTTAAATATTGCCCAATCTCTCGGAAAACTGTGTGGGTCATTTGCCCTGTCTCGCGGTTCAACACGAGCAGCCGGGAGGCATCGCGTGGCTCAACAGGCGTCTGGGCAATATATTCAATTGGAAGGTTATAGTCGAAGTCCGCAGTTTTCATCGGTTGAGCAACCGGATGATGATGTTTATCCCCACTGTCAATAAAATCGAAAGCACGATGGATGTCACAATCGGAATGGCCAGCGTGAAGTTTCCCCGCTTGATGACGATGTCGCCGGGCAGCCGTCCCAATGGCAGCCCAAGTTTTGCCGCCAAAAATAAACCACCCGCAATCACTAAAGAGATAACGCCAATAATGAGAAAGAAACGAGCGATGGTATAGAGAGACATGGGGTAGGTGAACCTCTTACCGAATCAATTGAATCAAGTTGTCCAGATCGATCAACTTTACTGGTTTATTTTTTATAAAGGTTCTGGCTTGAGACGAGAAAGTGGTCGTTGCAATTACCACACCTATTTTAATCCCTGCGTGATGCATCGAGCCTAAAAAATCACGAATAACCGCCTCTCCAACTGGCGATGACCATTTTTTACATTGAACAGCGATGATTTCTTTATTTCTTTTCAAGATTAAATCTATACCATGATCTCCTGTAGTAGATGTGAACTCAACAGAGTAGCCTTTTCTTTGGAAAAATTCACCTATGAAATCCTCAAATTCAACTCCACTCATATTTTGAAGGGTTTTGATCCAATCAAAAGAGTTTTCAGCTTGAGGATTGTAGCCAAAATGAATTAAGACTTCCTGGGCGGTTTCCGGAGATACCTCCCCTGATCCCACATTGTAATAACTGCGTATTCTTCTGATCAGAGCTTTTACATGTCCAGGATTGCCCTCACAGTAAGGGGCCAGTAATCTCGCTGCATCTCGAGAAATATACAAATTGAATTGTTCCCCTATCAAAATAACAATTTCTTCTATTTCCGAGAGCGAATAAGACACAAAATCAAATGGGATTACCCACCTTAACAATCTTTTGTCTACCTGGGATGGTTTACTTGTAGTTCCTATAATAGTGAAATGAGGTAGCTTCAGTCGAATTGCTCGCGCGGATGGTCCTTTTCCGATCACAATATTGAT
>DATDOR010000298.1:0-4646 GCA_035293165.1 Anaerolineales bacterium
CGCCTTGTTCGAGCCAATAGCGGGCAGCTTCGAAGAGGTGGGCGCGTGCGGGGCTGCCATATCGGAGGTTGAGTCTAGGCATGGTCTTGACATCGAAGAAGGTTTCGTATTCATCCGGCCAGTTGCGCCAAAGGTACCAGCCACGATAAGGGCTGCCAGGGTTGGTTTGGGCGTCGAGGAATGTGGGGTGTTGGTTCGACCAATGATTGGGGACGAAGTCGAGGAGGATGCGGATGCCGCGCCCGTGGGCTTGCTCGATCAGTTCTTTCAGGTCGTCATTCGTGCCGAGACGAGGTTCGACGGTAAAAAGATCGGTAGTGTCATAGCCATGATGGGTAGGGCTGGCAAAGACAGGGGAAAGCCAGAGTGTGTTGAAACCCAGGTCTTGCAGGTAATCAAGCTTGTCAATGACGCCACACAGAGTACCGCCGAAAAAATCGCTTACGGAGGTGGTGGGGTTCCAGTTGCGACCATCACCGGGGTAAAAACGGTCGAGGAAGATGTGGTAGAGGATGGCGTAGTGCGTCCATGCCGGGGCAGAGGGGTCGCCAATGTAAACGGCAAAGTTAGTGGATGTGTTTTGATCTTCGGCCTGGGTGTCGGCGTATACCCAGCGGTTTGTCCCGGTGATTCGTCCCAATATCTGGTAACGAACGATGATACCTTCGGGCTGAGGAGGAATATAACCTTCCCATGTGCGGACATAATCCCAGGAGAGTTGGTTCCAATGTACGGATGAAGGAGGAAGGATGAAGGATGAAACAGGGCCATTATTCAGGGAATAATCACACCGTACTTCGTCGAAGGGGGTAGGGCCGGAGGTAGTGACAGTGATCAAGATATGCTCGCCCGGTTTGGGAGCAAGCGGTTCCCGACGCGAAAGGTGTTTGATGCCCGAAATGTCTTTGAGGTGTGTAGCAATCCGGTTGTCGGGATTGATCTGCTGGCCGAAGATGATGTTGTGCATGAGGGGAGAGATATTGGAAATTCGGTAATGGAGACTTGTCCTGAGCGTAGACGAAGGGTTAGAGATTGGAGATGAGGACAATACCGTCGCGAGGAGGGATTTTGAGGGAAAGTTTGCTGTTCCGGGGTTGGAAGTGGTAATTGTCGTTGACCGGCCATGCCTGTTGATAACTTTGGGTTTCAAGGCCGTCCAGTGGAACTGAAATTTTGTGGGATTTGTCACCTGCATTGAAGGCGATGATGGCTTCACTGGTCTCCAATCGCCGCCCGTAGGCAATCACGTTGCCTTTGGCATACAGGTCAGCATACCCACCGGTGCGAAGAACAGGGTGTGCGTGGCGAAGGGCAATGGCTTGTTTGTAATACTCGCGCAGGCTGTGATCCCAGGTTTCCGGCTGATCCCAGGGAAACGCGCGACGGCAGTCAGGGTCGCCCGCGCCGGTCATGCCAATTTCGTCGCCGTAGTAGATATTAGGCGCCCCAGGGATGGTCATTTGGAAGAGAATAGAGAGTCGGAGAGCAGATTTGTCCTCTCCCATCAACCAGAGCGCGCGGGGTGTGTCGTGGCTGCCGATCATATTGAGTTGGGCGAGGTTGATCTGCCAGTCATAAAACTCGAGGAATGTGTCAATCTGTTTGGCGAAACCTTTTGCTTTAATGGGCTTGAGTGCGTAATCAGGATGCTGAAAGCCGGGATTCAGGGTTTTACTTGCGAAGAAAGAGACCGCAGCTTTGCCTACAAAGTAATTCATCACGGCGTCGAACATGTCACCTTGAAGCCAGTGTTTGGCCTCGTGCCAGATTTCGGCGACGATGTAGGCTTCGGGGTTGGTGGATTTGACCAATTGGCGAAGTTCGCGCCAAAAGCTGTCGTCGTCAATTTCTTCGGCGACGTCAATGCGCCAGCCATCAATACCGAACTCCAGCCAGTGTCTGGCGACACCCATCAGGTAATCCCGCGCGCCGGGGTTGAGGACGTTGATTTTGGGCAAGGCGGCGTTGTTCCACCAGGCCGCGTAATTCGGCGGGTGACGTTTACTGCTGTTGTATGGGCGTAACGGCCATTTTTTGATATAGAACCAGTCAAGGTATGGGGAATTCCCGCCATTTTCAAGGATGTGATGGAAGGGCCAAAATCCCCTACTGGCATGGTTGGGGACAAAATCCAGCACGATACGGATGCCCCTTGCATGAGCCTGGTCGAGCAACTCGCGCAGAGCCGCGTTCCCGCCGAGGAGAGGGTCAACGGCCATGTAGTCGAAGGCGTGATACCGGTGGTTAGCGGCAGAGGTAAAAATCGGGTTGAGGTAGAGGGCAGTGATGCCCAGGTCTTTCAGATAATCGAGCTTTTCAACGATCCCGTACAGGTCACCACCCTGGAATCCCTGTTCGGCAGGGTCACTACCCCAGGGTTTGAACTGTATCCCACGCGGATGAGGTGTCCGCGAACTGCGGGCGAAGCGATCAGGAAAAATTTGGTAAAAAACAGCGTTGTGAATCCAGGAGGGAGTGGTGATGTTCATAATAATTGTTAACTGGTAATGGATAACTTTTAATTGTTAATGGAGTTGACGAGTGGAATTGACAATTAGCCCTTAACAATTAACCATTAATAATTTATTCGGCTCTTTTCACGCGGCGTGCCAGAGCCACCATTAATATCAAGAGAAAAAGGATGAGGGCGAAGGTGAGAATCGTTCGGGTCGTTGAGTTGGACGGTGTCCCGTCGATTTCTCTTGAGCCGGACTCCTCGCCGTAATGGATGGTGTAATGTATGTTGGCAGGGACATTCTGATAGGTTTGCGTCGTTCCATCGGGCCAGCGGATTTCGAGCGATTGAATGGTTTGCTGCCCCAGGCCGAAATAAAGCGTAGTGGCATTGCCTGCCCCCAAACTGCCACCAATTTGAACTTGTTGTACCTGCGCGTGCCCGTCGGTGGTGGTGAGCGTGACGCGTGTGCCGACCGCATCCTGGTTGACAGAGCCGCCGCCTTTCAGAGTCAACGCCACGCGCGCGTTCGGGCTACCCGCCCCCTCCTGGTTGCGGTAGTGTTTGTATCCCTGTTCGTAGTTACCTATGATCAGGTCTACCCAACCGTCGTTGTCGTAATCGGCATAGGCAACACCGAGCGACCGCTGATCACTTACCATGCCGGCTTGAGCGGTCATGTCGGAAAATGTCCCATCGCCGTTGTTGCGAAACAGGGGGTTGATCAACGGCATCTCCGAGGTGGTTTCGCTGAGGGCTACGTATAAATCACGGTAGCCATCGTTGTCATAATCCAACGAAACGGTTCCCCAGCCTGTGCCATTGCCATTCATGTCCACCCCAGCGAGCGCGCCTACATCGGCAAACGTGCCATCCCCCAGGTTTTGGAGCATTACCATTGGGCCAGCGTTGGTGAAGTAGAAGTCAAAGTAACCGTTGCCGTCAAAATCAGCAACAGCCAGCCCCATCCCCATCAGGGTAGTGTCAGCTCCTGCTGCTTCGGACACTTCGGTGAAACACCAACCACCAAACCGCTCGAACTGCGTACAGCCTGGGCCGTCGTTCCGCCAGAGGGCATTTCCGACAGGATTGATGAATTCGTCGTTGACCAGGTAAATATCCTGGTCGCCGTCATTGTCGTAATCCACAAAACTGGCGACGAACGCTGCCCCGCCTGTTTTTGACCCCAGGATACGGGTGACATTCGTAAAAGTGCCATCACCGTTATTGTGATAGAGCGCGTCCGTGTCACCCGCGAAGGGGCGCCCGCAATCGGGGTAACAAGACCAGTTTGCCACATATAAATCGAGAAAACCGTCATTGTCATAATCACCCCACGAGGCGGTTTTGCCGTCGAGCGGATCGTCCACACCGGCCTGGGTGGAAACATCGGTGAAGCCCACCCCCGCGTCGTTGTGGAAGAGCACATTGGGCATATTGCGCCGAAGGACGTACAGGTCGGGATACCCGTCATTATCGTAGTCGGCAAAAACCGCGCCAGAACTTAGTGTATCGATCAAGGCCACCTGCCCGGCGAGTGATGAAATGGCAAAATTCCCATCCCCCTTACTGCGGTAGAGGATGTTTGGTCCACCCGGATCGGTGAGGTAGAGATCGTACCTGCCATCCTGATCATAGTCTCCCCATGCCTGGCCAATGAGGCGATCCTGGCCCCAACGGGCATCCCCAAGTTGGGCGTGGTTCGTCACGTCGGCGAAGATCACCCCGCTCGTATCTGGTGGGACAGGCGTCACAAGCGGGGTCGCGTCCCCTGGCAGGGCGGATTGGGCATCAGCCGGTTGGAAGAGAGAAACGATAAGGACAAGGAGGAGGGTTGTAAGCAGGATTCGGCGCATTTTTCAGAACATAGAACGCACAAACACAGGACGACGCGGATATTCTTTATCATTCTCCGCGTTTATCCGCGCTTGTCCGCGTCCAATCCTATCCTTTCACTGCACCCTGCGTTAAGCCGCCCACGATGTAATCTTGCAAGGTCAGGTAGATGAGCATGATGGGAAGTGCACCCAGAAGAGCGCCAGCCGAAAACCACCTGATCGCTGTTATAACGCTGCCAATCAAGCATCAACCCGTTGTTGGACGGATCAACCGGCTCGATCTCATCCCAGTCCGAATAACGGTGGCTCCAAAAAGTCGCCCACCAGGCTTTGTTGACCCCCTCCAAATCCCC
>DATDOR010000299.1:0-2546 GCA_035293165.1 Anaerolineales bacterium
AAAGTGAACCTGCATAGCCTGGGTACGCGTCCCCTGACCGGGAGTGGGGAAAACGGGCGCAACCCGCGCGGGCACCCCGGCGGAGGGCGCGCCCGATCCGTTGATGGGGGAAGGGGATTTCGCGGGGGCAAGCGGCTGATCGGGAACGGTTTCGTGTCGGGAAATATCGCTTTTCCGGCGCAGTTGGGCAGCTACTTCCGGGCCGATGGACATTCCTGCCCAACCCGTCGGGATTTTGATTGTTCCGCTCCGTTTTTTGTTTTCCATTTCAGGCTCTGCCGTCAGGTCAAGCAGTAGAGTCCTGCGGCGCTGATAGAGAGTATCCAGGTTCATTGGAACACCTTGTGCACCAAGCATCGCCAGCAGGTGATGGAGTTGGGTGAGGCCGGTCTGGTGCTGGCTGTTGGACGGGATGGCAAGATGGGGCTGCCCGCGGAGGGTGTCGTCCACGAACCCGGTGAGATTGGTGTTCGCGCCAACTTCGACGAAAATGCGGGCGCCATCCTTGTACATTTGCAAAACGGTTTCACGAAAACGCACCGTGTCCGTCCAATGCTGCATGGCAACCTCGCGGATGGCATCAGGTTCGTCAGGGAAGCGAGTTGCAGTGGTACAGGAGTAGAGCGGGACGCGGGCAGCTTGCACGGGAAGATGCTCGAAGAAATGGCGTTGTGCGTGGCTGTACGGGGCAAAGAGCGGGGTGTGGTACGCCCGGTCGAAGGGCAAAATCTCAAAAATAAGGCCCTGTGCGCGCAGTTGGGCGGTGAAGGCCGGAGAGGAGGACAGTTCAACGGCGAGAACGGTCTGGTGCGGGCAATTGTCCATCCCAACGTAAATTTTGCCCTCATGATCCTCCAGCAACGGCCCGACTTTATCCAATCCGGCCCCGACCGCAATCAAAACCGCGCGCGGCACATCTTTGTCGCGAGAGAGTTGATCGTGGTAGATGTGGTTGAGCGTCATCAAGTGTTCGCCCAGGTAGACTTCTTCGGACAGGGGTATCATCCCTGCCGCGTGGAGGGCGGAGTATTCGCCGGTACTGTGCCCGACGAGGACATCTGGTTGAATGCCCAGATGGGTGAGCAGAGTCCACAAGGCACGGTTGGCGGTCAGAACGGCTTCGACAGATACATCGGTTTGCCAGATGGTTTCCTCGCTGGGGTCGCTGGATTTTGGCCGGGGGTGGGCAAAAATATAATCGCTGGGCAGATATCCGCGCGGGTGGCCTTGGAAGAGCGAATCCATAAAATCGAAAACCTCCCGGACTTCTGGAAAATAGTAGTACAAATCCGCCAGCATGTTGGGATACTGCGAACCCTCTCCGGGGAAGAGTAAGGCCAGCGACCCTTTGGTGTAGAATGGCTGCTCAAAGTAGTAAATCCCATTCCGGTCTTTGATCTGGTTGCGGGTGGGTTCGTTGAGCCGTTTGAGGGTCAGCGCAAGTTTGTCGTGTAGGTCACTGGTAGAAGTTGCAACGACGGACAAACGGGAAGGTCTGCCTGTCACCGAGTGGTTGAATGTGTAGGCAAGGTCGAGGAGGGAAGATTCCGGGTGGGTTTCCAGAAACAACTGGAGCGTTTGGGCTTGTTCGATTAACTGCTGACGGGAGTCGGCTTCCAAAAAAATGACTTCACTATCCCAATCGGAGAGAAGCGCGGGCGATGCGGTTTCGTGAACGTCGGGAAATTCTTCCAGGATAACGTGCGCGTTGATCCCACCAAAGCCGAACGCGTTGACACCTGCGCGGCGTGGGTGTGTGGAGGAACGGTGATCTTCGGTCAAGGTTTCTGATCCATTCTGTTGATCAAGAACGCCGTACCTGGCTGGATGAATCCATGGGCGAGTTTCCGTATTGATGTAAAACGGGGCAGATGGCAAGTCGAATTTCGGGTTGGGTTCGTCGTAATTCAGGGTGGGGGGGAGGATTTTATGATGCAAGGCCAGTGCCGCCTTGATCAACCCTGCAATTCCGGCGGCGGGCATCGTATGGCCGATCATGGATTTGACCGAACCGACCGCGCAATACGCATAATGCCCCTCGCGGTTTCCGTAGACTTGCCGTAAGGCCGTCATCTCCGACAGGTCGCCCGCCGAGGTTCCCGTCCCGTGCGCTTCGATCAGGCCAATCGTTTTTGGTGAAATCCCTGTGTTTTCGTAGGCGCGGCGCATTGCGAGCGTAGCCCCTTCGAGGCGCGGGGCTAACACCCCCAACCCTTTTCCGTCGCTGGATGTGCCGACTCCTTTGATTACCGCATAAATCCGGTCACCATCCCGCACGGCGTCCACAGCACGTTTCAAGACAACGACCCCCAGCCCCTCCGCAAGCAGTGTCCCATCGGCGTTTTGATCGAAGGGGCGAATCTCCTGCTTTCGAGACAGGGCGTTGAGGTGGCTGAACAGTGTCAAAATGGGGATAGGGGTTGTGACTTGCACGCCGCCTACCAAAGCCAGATCGCATTGCCCGGTGAGTAAATCGCGGGTGGCAATGTCCACTGCCACAAGAGAGGAAGCGCACGCCGCGTCCACCGTATACGTGGGTCCCATCA
>DATDOR010000300.1:0-9211 GCA_035293165.1 Anaerolineales bacterium
CACTTCTACCCCTTGTGCTCCCGTCGCAGCGATGAATGCAGTCGTCACCTGAAACTGATCGCAAACCGCAGCCAGAATACCTTCGAGGAACTGGCGCAAATCCCCGGTCGTCAACAAGCGTTCTTCGAGCGTTTGAAGCAAGCGGAGATCATCTTGATCACCGGGGTTGAAGAGCCATCTCTCCCACACCGGGGCAGCAAGGGAAATCCAATGTTCCATCACCAAAATGGTAATGACCATCACGACCGGAACCACAACCGTTTCCGGGAGTCCGAAAAATTGTTCCGTTCGGCGAACGACGGTGGTTAGTCCCAAGACAACAAAGGCCGTGACCGGGCCGCGCATCAACCACTTCGCTAACCGCCTTTTGACAACCCGGTCTGGCCAGGATACGCCAAAAAACGCTACAGCGTAAGCCATCGCAACCAGGAAGATAAAGAGGATGACATTGATAAAAATCACCGCAAACCAAAATACCGCCGGGAATTTATTCACGAAACCCGCGCCAAACATCAAGTAAGGGAATGATCCCAATGCGGGGGCAATTGCCCCGGTGAGCAAATAGCGCATTCTTCGCAGCCCGGTAGCCGTCACAGTTCGCCGGTAAGCCCGTAATAAATTCACCCAGGCCCAACTGACTCCTCCCGCGTAAAATACGATAAACACCCAAGTGAGCGGGGTACTTTGGAAACGCAAGATCCCGAGTTCGCCTATAACTGCGCCGCCAACCACGAAAGAAAATGGGAGTGTTAAAAGAAAACCAAAGGAGATCAGGTACGTGAGACGAACCAAATTCCTCCGCCGCCCACGGGAAGGTTGTCCAGTGGTCTCCAACAAGGCATCAGAAAAGTGTAAATACGCTGCTGGAATGAACACCAATCCAATCCACTGAAGCCTCAGCCAGGAACCGGCCATGATCGCACCGGTCGAAACACTGCTCAATGCCTCTCCAGCAAAGACCACGGCAACACACGCCATGATGAACGCGAAAGAGCGTGCCACACGATCCCGCAGGTTAAAGGTCAACGCATAGATCAGCAACGAAAAAGCAGTGATCGCTATCCCTGCAGTGAGGATTTCAGAAAAGGTCTGAAGAACGGAGATGAAGAATACCATCGAATCTAAACCGATTTTCCAAAGAACAACACAATATCCTGGTTCGGATAATACCGGTCACTATACCCGCAAAATTCATAGCCGAGTTTCCTGGCGAGTGAAATGGCCGGGTGATTTTTTGATTGCAACTGCATTATCAACTGAAAATTGCCATGGTGAACGGCCCAATCTTCAGCCGCTAATAATAACGCCTTCCCAATCCCCTGCCGCCGGACACGCATCGTAACGGCCAAATCGGTGATTTCTGTAGTGCGGGGAATGACTCCATCGGTCAAATTTATGTACCCCGCCGGCTCACCGTTTTGTAATTCAGCTACGAGGATACCAGGTTTTTTGTTCCATATTTCTGCCAGGTATTGGGAGGGCCGGGGGTATTCTACACGCATTGCACGGGGAAGCCGCCGTTCATTAAATGTAATCTTTACCTGGTCGGCATCTTCTTGAAAATCCATCTGCCAGACGTGTTCGGTGGTGTAATGATGGTCAATAGAAACCAGCGCTGAAATATCGGTAAAATTCACAGGGCGGACTTGAATCGCAGGCATGGGCGTTACTCCTGGGGTGCAAGGATAGTTATCGGCACCCGGCAATCTGGCAACACAGTTTCATCATTTTGGGTCACGACCAGACGAAGGATATAATCTCCTGCCTGGAGTGTACTCGTATCCCAACTGGTTATCAGTACATCATTTATAATCATATTACGGCCAGCTTGAATCGTCCGCCAATTGACACTTTGAATCTGGGCAATTTCCAATTTGTAAAATCCAAAATTCTCACTATTGGCCGAACCCACAATTTGTACCTCGCCCGAAATTCGTTCTCCCGGTTGAGGAGAGGTGATCTCAATTTCACCCGTTACACATGTGCCCTGACGCAAATCCAGGGTTGGGACCGGGGTCGGGGTTGAGTCACCTTCCGCCATGGCCTCCTGATTGGATTCGACAGGGGATAAAGTGACGGTCGCTGTAGCCAAAAGATCAATGGTTGGCGTCAACAACGGATTTGCCTGGGGGCGCAGAGGAGCAACAAAAGAGACAACGACAAATTCTGCCAGTGCGAAAATAATCAAGAGAGTCAAGACTCCCGCGGATTGATTCAATCGGGTTTGGGCATGTTCTCGTTCCAGGCCAAAGATGGTGCTACGAAGTTCTTGCCAAGCGAGCATAAACCGACGGGAATAGAAAATTGCCCCAAATGCCAGCAGCAGGTAAATCCATCCTTCATACGTTCTAAAAAAGCGCAGGGCTTCGTCCATACACTTAAATCTTTTGCAATACGCCTCGAATCAATACCGTTAACTTTGGCACAAGCACCTGCCCGGCTTCCAACACTTCTTCATGGGTCGTAACCGTATTACCGTCCAGATTGGCTTTGTTGCTAATACCTGAAATACCCACAACACACATGCCACTATGTCGTGCTACGATTGCCTCCGGCACGGTAGACATCCCCACGGCATCCGCGCCAATCACTCGTAAATAACGAAGGTCTGCGGGAGTCTCGAACGATGGCCCCGCCAGGGAGACATACACCCCCTCGCGCAGATTCAACCCGAGTTCTCCCCCAACCCGACGGGAGAGGGCGAGCAATTCCCGATCATAAACCTGGCTCATGTCGGGGAAACGGGGACCGAATTCATCCAAATTAGGACCACGCAATGGGTTCAGCCCGCCCATCCCGATCAAGTTCAGGTGATCGGTTATCAACATCAGATCGCCCGGCTCAAAGTCAGGATTGACGGCTCCCGCCGCGTTTGTCACAATCATCGTTTCAACCCCCAACCGCTTCATGACACGCACTGGCAAGCCAATTTGCGACATTGAGTATCCCTCGTAATAATGCGCCCGGCCTTGCATAATTAGCACAGCCTGATTTTCCAATTTACCCACGACTAACCGCCCCGAATGTCCGTAAACGGTAGAAACAGGCCAATGGGGAATTTCATCGTAAGGGATGATGTCGGGATTTTCGACCGAATCAGCCAGCCCCCCCAGGCCAGAACCGAGGATCATCCCAATTGTAGGCTTGTAATTGAGCCGGGCGTGGATCGCTCGTGTCGTTTCCTCAATTTGGGAGAGGGTGATGAATTCAGACATAGGGACTCCAGGTAAATAAAATTATAACATTCAGCCTTCCACCACTCGTCGGAAAATCTCAATCAATTCGACAACGGTGGCATCATCAATGTAATAATGCGTCACCAGCCGGTAGCGGCGCGGGCCAACCTGCCCGATTTTCACACCATACTCGCCCATCTTTTCCCGAAATTGTTTTCCTCCCAGAGAAATTTCATCGGTCAATGAAATGTACACCATATTCGATTGAGGCATTCCGCTATCCAGCAAAATCCCCGGCAGTTCAGCGAGTTTACTGGCGAGGAGTTGGGCACGGGCATGATCTTCAGCCAGGCGATCCACCATCGTTTCCAGAGCGATGATCCCGGCCGCAGCCAGCACCCCGGCCTGGCGCATCCCACCCCCCAATTGTTTCCTGGCGCGGTGTGTGCGATGAATAAATTCCTGACTCCCCACAATGACAGAGCCTACCGGCGCACAAAGGGCTTTGCTCAAACAAAATGTGACAGAGTCAAACGGTTCGGCTAATGCTTTTGCTGGGACGCTGAGGGCCACTGCTGCGTTGAACAACCGTGCTCCATCCAGGTGCATTTTCAGACCATGTTCGCCAGCCAAAGCGCGAACCGCTTGCCCATATTCGACGGTCAGCACGGAACCGGCACAGCGGTTGTGCGTGTTTTCCAGGGCAATCAACCGGGTGGGAGGATAATGGGCATCATCTGCGCGGATAGCCGCACGGAGTTCATCAAGAGCGAGAGTCCCGTCGGGTTGGTTTTGCACAGTACGGGGATGTACACCCCCGAGAGCGGCGATTCCACCCGCTTCATACAGAAACGTGTGAGCGATGTGTCCAAGGATGATTTCATCACCGCGCCCGCAGTGAGCGAGAATAGCGGCGAGGTTGCCCATCGTACCGGAGGGAACAAACAGCCCAGCATCTTTGTCGAGCATTTCAGCGGCCATTTCTTGCAGGCGGTTGACGGTGGGGTCTTCGCCATATACGTCGTCGCCGACTTCGGCGCGAGCCATGGCTTCACGCATGGCAGGGGTGGGGTGGGTGACAGTGTCAGAACGGAGGTCGATCATAGGGTATTGGATATTGGGTATTTGTTATTGGAGTTTGGAAAGTTGTGTGTGAGATGTGAGGGGTGATTTCATGTTTCACATTTCCCGTAGTCGGGCGAGGATATTTTGAAGGTCATCCGGCAACGGGGCTTCAAACGTCTGTGAGTGGGTTTCGCCGGGGAGGGGGATGGTGATCCGGGTGGCATGGAGAAACTGGCGATAGAGTGGAAGACTGGGATTGCGGCGTCCGTAGAGGGTGTCCCCGACGATGGGACAGTTGATAAAGGTCAGGTGCAGGCGGATTTGGTGGGTACGTCCGGTGATTGGATGAGCTTCGATCAGGGTGTGGATGGGGAAGGTTTCCAGGGTATGGTATTCCGTTTGGGCAGCACGGCCTTTGTGTTCCGGGACAATCGCCATTCGTTTGCGGTTGGAGGGGTCACGTCCAATGGGGGCATCCACGATCCCGGCTGAGGTTGGAGGGTGTCCATCCACCAGGGCCAGGTATACTTTTTGGGTCGCACGCTTGCGGAATTGTTCCTGTAAAAAGCGGTGGGAACGGTCATTTTTCGCCATTAGAATCAGGCCGGAGGTGTCTTTGTCCAGCCGGTGAACCACGCCCGGACGGTGTTCTCCGCCAACACCCTCCATTTCCGGGGCATGTGCAAGCGCGGCGTTGACGAGCGTCCCACTTCTGTGCCCGGCGGAGGGGTGAACGACCATGCCCGCAGGTTTGTTGACGACGAGCAGGTCAGTATTTTCAAAGATAATATCGAGAGAAATGGGTTCGGGTTTAAGATTAGCAGGTTGAATAGGGGGAATTTCCACGCGCACTGCTTCACCCCCCTCCAGCATTTGACCTGTTTTTCGGGCAGGTTGCCCCTCTACCGTGACAAGGCCGTCTTTGATCAAGGTTTGCAGGCGGGAGCGGGAGTAGTCGGGCAGGCAGGCGACGAGATATTTATCGAGCCGTTGAGGTTCGGGGCCATCGAACCAGAAAGTGACTAATTGATTAGCAATGAGTTTTTCTGACACGAATTTGTGTGAAGGTTCACAAATTTTCACGCGGTTGAGTCTGTCGCTCTTTACCGGGAGAGGGTTGGCGATGGTGGATAAAATGATGATGAATGCGTTTTGCCCGTTGGGAAAGGATAAATTCTCGCACGGGCGAAGAGTCTTGGAGTAAAATTTCAAGAATGCCTATCGTGACTGAGTCGTCTGAAGTTGTCATTTTTTGGGTCGAATCCGGGTTGGCAACCCGGCCACGCGCGTTGATCTGCCGTGCTCGCTTCATGACCTTGTAGATGGCCCATTCTGCGGGGAGGTGCGGCAAATAGGGAATGAGCAGGAGTGCAACGCCTATCGAGATGCTAGAATCGGCTACATTAAAGACAGGAAAATTCCCAATAGAAATGAAGTCCGTCACTGCGCCAACTGTGAGTCGGTCGATCAAGTTACCCAACGCCCCAGCCAGTTGCATCGCTAATGCGAGCCGTAAAAGTTTGTCGGAACGAGGGAGGATTGGGTAGTAAATCACAATGGCAAACGCAACCAAGACAGCTAAAACTGCGATGAAATCCCCCCACCTTTGGAATAAGCCAAAGGCCGCGCCAGTGTTATGCCAGTTGACAATACGGGCATAGGGGGCCAGCCAGTCTAGCGGCATCCACATTTGCCCGAAAGGAATCGTTGAGCGAACGATCCATTTTGTCCATTGATCGAGGAGGATAATTAATCCTGAGACCGAAAACAGAAAGGTATAATCGGGAATGAAATCTTGAAATCGTGAACCCACGGTTTCTCCTTACAGGTTTGAAATTTGCGCCCCCTATTGTAGCATGAGCAGGATGAGACTTGTCACAGAAACTGACTTTTTCCCAAAAAGACATTCTTTGTTATGCGCTCCCAAGTGAACTGCTTGACATCCCCCACCTTTCCTATATAATCCTCGCAATCGCCCCTGAAAACCTTAGAGACCGTCTGAAAGACCCGAAAGGTTTCCAAAAGATACCTATTGAAGGTGATTTTTCGGGCTTTTCAGACACCTTATCCATCCAGAACCTGATGAAAACCTTTCGGGTCTTGGCAAGGGTGATACTTTTCAGACAGCTTCTTAAAGGTTTCCCGGTGTTCTTCAGAACGATAAATTTTCTCGATTTCATTCCCTAATCTTCACATTCAATTCTCTTAAAACCCTTGGCCTACTGAAAACCATGCACCGCAACTACCGAAAATGGCACAGCCCTTCTCTTCATCGGGAGATGGAATTGCTGGTCTTCGGCCATGCTGGAGCGCGCGTTTTGGTATTTCCAACGTCCAAGGGAAAATTTTACGAATGGGAAGACCGGGGGATGATTGCAGCTTTGGGGCACGCGTTGGAACATGGGCATATTCAACTCTATTGCGTGGACAGTGTGGATGCCGAAAGTTGGTACAACTGGGGCGCGCATCCTGGCTACCGGGGCTGGCGGCAGACAGAATACGAGAATTATCTCCTCCATGAAGTGCTGCCTCTGAGTTCGCATTTAAACCCTAACCCGTTCCTTATCACCACTGGAGCCAGTTTTGGGGCCTACCACGCCGCCGACTTTGCCTTTCGGCATCCCGAATGGGTCGGCCGGTTCTTGGGAATGAATGGATTTTACAACATCGAAAACTGGACGGGGGGGTATCAAGAAGGAGAGGTTTATTATCACAGCCCCTGCCTGTACTTAAAAAATGAGTGGGAGTCTCACCGACTTGAACAGTTCAATAAAGTTGACATCATCCTGACCACTGCCTGGAATGATCCCATCCGCTACAGCACCGAAAACCTTTCCCAGGTTCTTTGGGACAAGGGCATCTGGCACGCGAAACGGGTTTGGGATGGCTGGTCACATGACTGGCCCTGGTGGCAGCGGCAAATCCAAATATATCTCGGAGGACACGATTAATGCACCGACACCTGGATGGCTGGCACAGTCCCAATCTCAATATGCATATGGATATCGTCACCTATGGTCACTACGGTTTCCCTATGTTGATGTTCCCTACGGCGGCGGCCGACTACCTGGAATACGAACGTTTTTTGGTGATGGATGCGATTGCCCACCCAATTGATTCGGGGAAAGTCAAAATTTTCTCCATCAACAGCATCAACCAACAGGGCTGGCTCAACCCCCATGAGCATCCCAAATACAAGGCCCTTTGGCAGGTGGCCTATAATAAATACATCGCCGATGAAGTCGTCCCCTACGTTTGGAACAGTTGCCAGGGGCGAGTCGGTATCATCACTGCTGGAGCCAGCCTGGGCGCGTTCCATGCCGCGAACCAACTCTTCCGCCGCCCAGACTTGTTCGACGGGATGGTGGCGATGAGCGGCGGGTACGACATCCGCACCTATTACCACGGTGATTATTACGACGAAAACGTCTATTTCAACAACCCGGTGGATTACCTTCCCAACCTCAACGACGATAAATATCTGCCTATGCTCCGCCAAAAACGACAGATTTTTATCCTGACCGGGCAGGGGGCGTATGAGAACCCGGACGCTTCTCGCCGCCTCGCGGGGATCCTCGCTTCCAAAGGCATTCCTTTCCACCTCGATCTCTGGGGTCATGACATGCCGCATGACTGGCCCACATGGCGCGCAATGATGCGGTATTATTTGGCTGAAAAGTTTTAATCTCACATAGGAGAAACCCATGCTCAAAATCGGACTAATCGTTGGCCGCGAGTGGTCTTGGCCCCCGGCCTTCATCGAAGAAGTCAACAAACGTGACGAAGGCGTGATCGCCGAATATGCTAAACTCGGCGGCACAAAAATGAACGAATCCAACGAATACGCCGTCATCGTGGATCGGATTTCCCACGAAGTTCCCTATTACCGCTCTTACCTCAAAAATGCGATGATCCAGGGCACGCATGTTGTCAACAACCCCTTCATGTGGACGGCAGACGATAAATTCTTTGGGGCCTCTTTCATCACGAAACTGGGGGTACGCAGCCCTAAAACCGCCGTCATCCCCAATAAGGATTATGTTCCCGGCATAAAGCATGACGAAAGTCTGCGGAATCTGGTCTACCCGATGGACTGGTCTGGTCTGGTAGATTATGTCGGTGGATTTCCCGTTGTATTGAAAGATGCGCATGGTGGCGGCTGGAAAGAAGTCCACATCTGCCAAAATATGGAAGAACTCTGGTATCACTACAACCAATCCGGCCTGCTCACCATGATCTTGCAAGAGTTCATCCAGTGGGACAACTATATCCGGTGTATGTGTTTGGGACAGGAAGACGTGCTGGTCATGAAATACGACCCCAACAGCCGCAAATACTCACCCCATAATCTCTCTGATGAGTTGCACAAACGCATCTACGACGATTGCCTGACCCTTGTCCGGGCTTTTGGCTATGACATGAACACGGTTGAATGGGCGATCAAGGATGGCGTTCCGAATGCAATTGATTTCATGAACCCCGCGCCGGACATGGATGTGTACTCGCTGGGGTACGAATTCCACCGCTGGTGCGTGGAGCATATGGCGGATATGTGCATCCGACTGGCAAAGACTCCCCGCTTACAGGTGAAAGAATTGAAATGGGCGGGGATGTTTGGGGTGGCTTAGGTAATGAATATGCTGCGCGCAGCCATTGACTATTACCACGCTCTCCTAACTGACGAAACGGCTGGGCAAACCCAGGCGATGATCAACGAACAGTTACTCCGGCAAGGGCTGTATTTTGGTAACCGTCCGTTGACAACTGTGCTCCGCCCGCGCTTCTTCACGCGTGGCCAGTACCGCTTCATCTGCCGGACTATGCGCCCTATCTTGAGCGCGTTTCGTAAGGCACATGATGCAGCACTTGTCGATCCCACATTCCGCGCCCAGTTTGGTCTCACAGAGCGTGAAGAAGAGCTCTTTCTGCTCGACCCAGGCTTCCCCGATCCAAGTCCCACTGCCCGTATG
>DATDOR010000301.1:0-4429 GCA_035293165.1 Anaerolineales bacterium
GGCACCCAGAGCCAGCGTGAGCACAGTGATTTGAACTGCGTCCGTCGGTTCGGAAAACCCACCCAGTAGAAACGTCGCGGCCAAAGCGGTCCCGTTTGCGCGTATGCCCAACTCCGAGGTCCGGGCATTGCGGGCTTGTCGGATGAGATAGGCGAGGAGGAAAGTTCCACATACAATTGGCGCAAAATGCGTGGTCATCGAAGAGCGCCAGTAAATTGTCTGATAGAGATTGGTCACCTGCAAGAGTGAAAAAAAGGCAATGGACAGACCCAGGAATGCGCTCATTGCAAAGGACCAGTTCTGGTTGAGCAATTTCCTGATCTCTGTCATCATCCAAACCAGGCCCATCGCCCACAGCATCAGAAAAGAGACCGGCAATACTCCCACATGCTTTGAGAAGAAAATTTCAGAGATCCCCACCAGCCAGATATTCGAATAACGGTTACCGCCCCATCCCCGCATATAACGAAGGACGAGTCCGCCGATGGCATCATTCGAAAACAGCACGGCATTGCAGTAGTCATCCGCCATGTAACGCGTCAGCGAGCCTTGAAAGGCATATACGGCCATCAGTGAAAAGAAGCCAAGGCTTCCCAGGATCAGGGCAAGCTGAAAGACCAACGCTGACGGTTTTTGCCGGTTCATCCATTCACGAACCATTTTCAAGGGACTCCCTGCTAATTGCCCAGGTCATGGATCACGTACCCATCGCCCTCAGCAAAAACCGGATACTGCAATAATCTTTCCTTCAAGAGGGGCTGGCTATCCAATTCGTCAAAATCTGTGACGAGGAATAGAACCCGCATGAGCGCGAGCTTTTCGAATTGCTTGTCGAATTCGGGCTGTGCACCGCGCAGGTCCGCGTGATAGGTCAGGTCGCCCGAGCTGGGCCAGGCGGTGAGGTCCTTCCACCCCCAATAGGAGAGACGCGAACCGTAGTCAGGAGTCAGGCCAGCGACATTATTGACTCCCACGGTTTTACCGATCTCTGCCCACATCGCCGCCTCGGGGCGATAGTCCACGGATTTCATCCCGGTGCGCGTATCCCAGAGGGATGCGAATATACCGAAGAGCAAAATCACCGTCACCGCGGATTTCCCCGCCACGGATGTCTTCAATCGCGCAAGAATCATTTCTGCGAGGGGCGCGATCGACAGTGCGACGATGGGGATCAATGGCAACGAATAGTAATCGTGCGAAGAAATGTGATAGTTGAAGTAAATGCCAAAGAGGGCATACGCGGACCAAAGTCCGAGCATGAAGCGGAGTTTTTCCTTCTCAAAGAAAAATGATCCGATGAATGCGCAGGTCAGGACACCACTTCCAATGACAAGGTTGAGCATCGCGACCCAGCCGAGGTAATAATTCGGACTTAATAACATGGCTGGGATGAATCGACCTTCAAATTGTTGACCGAGAAAACCAGCGATCCAGATTCCATAAATCAGATACGCAGCGCCCGGCAGGATTCCCAAAACGCTCATGGCATAAACCTGAGGCCTGCGCAGCGTTTCCCGAATGGACTCGCGCCCGAGCGCGGCTCCCAATCCGCCACCGATGACGAAGAAGGCCGCGACGAATTTGATATAGATCGCGAATCCGCCGAATAGACCCGCGAGGATGGCGAATGTCCAGGCCCTCACCCCAGCCCCTCTCCCGGCTCCCTTCGGGAGTGCTTCGCGAGGAGAGGGGTTCAGGGTGAGGGACCAGTTGTAAACGGCCCACCAAAAAATGATAATGGACATCACCATGAGCGGGTCCGGCTGGAAACTTCGGCTGGCGATGATGCCGTAAGGAAGGAAAAGATATATGGCAGTGGATGCGAGCGCGCCGTCCACAGAAGTGATCTCGCGCGCCAGCAGAAAGAGAAAGACCGCGCCGGTCATCCAAAACATGGACGAATACAGGCGCGGGACCCAAAGCTCTTCCCCGGTCCATCGATAGGTAAGCGCGACGAGGCGTTCGATGAAGGCCGGTTCAACCGAGGCGCGGGTCTTCCATTGCTGGATCGCGATATCTCGCAGTTCCATGGAGACACCCCTGAGGGTTTGATAGTACATGCCGCGCGCCTTGAGGGCGGAGAGCAATTGCCGCGTGGGATGATAATCCAGCGGAAGGTCGGTGAGGTCGTAGAGGCGGATCGCAAGGCCGAGCAGGAGAATCACGAGTAGGGCCGTGATCCACGCAGCGCGGGAGGCGAAAAATGAGGTGGTTTGAGGGGATTGTTGGTTCATAGGCAGGGTTTCAAGCCCGCCTATTGTATCGTAGAAAAAGGAGCGCCCATTTCATTGGGATGCCGCTTTTCATGGAACAAGATGAAGCGTTTGATCCAATCGAGATAGGACTTTTCGGTGCGATATGAATAATGTTTGGTACGGAGGGTATCGCGAACCAGTTCGAGCAGTTTCTTGCCCGGGGCAACGGGAGGGGAAGTATTCATAACGGCTTGTCCATGATAAAGCTGCGGGGTATAATCTTCTCATTCTATTTTAACCCAAGACCGTATAAAAAACGAAAATTTTAGGGTTTTAGACGGCCTGCCCAAAAGGAATTATACAGACCGCCTAAACGCTAGTTGGGCAGCTTAAGAGCGATGACAGGATCAACATTAAGTAATTATGTCAACCAGCGACGAACACATCGAATACCTTGAAATTGACGAATCGTGGAAATCTCGAATCGCCGAAGAATGGAGCGAAAAGGTTGAACAGCATCTCCATTTTTCCGATGGCTTTACGATAGTAGCTCTTCACCGAAATTTTTCCGTTGGGATTGTCTCTACTTATTGGCGTGAATTACCAGCTCCACTATCCAGCACCATCGAGGGTTACATCAACATTTTAGAAGTGAGACCAGCTTATCGAAAACGTGGTATCGCGAAACAGTTAATCAACCTTACACTTCAAAAAGCCTGCGAATGCAAGGCTTATCAATTGCGTTCGTGGAGTTCTGAAGATAAAGTTGAAGCAATTCCCATGTGGAAACAGCTAGGCTTCGGTTTATGTCCAGCAACCACCTTCCCGCGCGGTCAGGAAGTTCATGGATTCTTTGTTGCGAGGGTATTGAACAATGAATGAGTTTGAGTCGCCTGATAGTTGTGAGGCTGCCCAACACAGCGTGCACCCGACGGGTGGGACTCGTCGCGTTTTCTGGCAGGTTGCTGGCTTGAGGCTGGTTCCGGCAAAACAGCGTTGCCTCGTCCCGCCCACCCGCGGGTAACGCACACCGTTGGGCCGCTCTGAATAACTTTCGTTCCCCGAAGTGGAGGTGCAAGCATGGTGACAAAGGCAAAGGCTGTTCGACGACCCAAAAAGTTGGTTGTCGACGAGAAATCCAGTAAGTCGCTTCGAACTATTACAAATTATCTCTCAGCCACTGCTGTTTCATACGGTATTGGAGTCTTGTTCAATATTTGGTATTTTTTCTCGGGGGATGAACGTTTCCTCTCGTCGGGCCCTTTGAATATAACTGGCTTCCTAGGGCTTGGAGTGATTCTTATTTGGTGCATTCGATTGCTGAAGCAAATGAATGCATTGTCTTTGTGGGTATTCTTGGCTTTCGGCCTCGGAACTTACGTGTGGCTAATTGTTAGCCGGTTGATCCTCGGAACGCCCGTGTTCTCCTCCATAGACATTGTCCTCGGCATTTTTGTAGTTGGTTTCAGTAATGAGCTCTACAAGCTTAAAAAGAGTGGCACCCTTCACTAAGTCCACAAAGAGCGGCCCAACACGGCGTGCAGCAGACGGCTGGGCGGTAGCGCCATGATTTACTCAAAGTAACACAGCTCACTTTAGTAGCTGTCGGGGCGTCCGTTATAACGCAGGAGAAAAAATGGACAAAGATAAATTGCAACAGCTAATCGAACAAATGCAAAGTGGAAATGATCGACAAAGGAGGGCAGCTTCATTTAAATTGGCTAAATCTAAGGATCAAGCAGTGGTTCCAGCACTTATTAATGCCTACAACGATAAAGATAGTTCAGTACGTCAAAACGCCATTGAGGGAATGCGATTAATTAAAACAAAAGAAGGTACGGAGTTCTTGATTTCTCAGGGTATAGAGAAAGCTGTTCTGGTCACTGAACAACCTATCCAAACGACTGTAAAAGTTGCTCCAAATAGTAGGAGATTTTTTAATCTAGTCATCGATACTATAATTTATGAAATTATTATGATCTTCGCCATATATCCTTTAGCAAGGTTGGTTTTTGGCAAATCTTTTGGAGCAAACTTCTGGAGTAGCTGGCTTTTCGGGCTTTCCATTCTTTTTCTATACTATTTTGTATTCGAGACGGCATTCCAGAGAACCCCTGCTAAATTTCTTACAGCCACACGGGTAGTTTTGGAAGATGGCTCCCGACCAGATGCTGCTGCAATTGCCAAACGAGCATTATGCCGTTTTGTACCATTTGAAGTAATATCCCAATATA
>DATDOR010000302.1:0-2350 GCA_035293165.1 Anaerolineales bacterium
TCAATGTTGTGTTCAAGTGCAAGGTTAGCTGCAGCCTCGACCTGAAATTGGGGAACATGTGGCTGCACCTGAGCATAGACTACTACCAGCCGCGACCCCAATATATCTGTCAGCCGGGAGACCAGGCCGGAAGTTTGGAAACGGGGGATGGTACACAGCATGAGCCGGCGCCAATGATGGTGATCCGTTGCCTCCCCCAACCGGGTCAGGATTCCGACCCCGAAGAGGACTTCCTGAGCGGGATTGGTATAATGAAATTCCGTCAACGCATCATCCCGATCACCCATGGCCCCCACCGACGTTCGTTATCATTGAGAAGGATGCGGTAGGCTGCGGAAATAAGCGGAGGGGGTGCATTGGGGATTTCTCGAAACCAAATTAATTTCAACCTGGAAATACGCCGGTAAGTGAGGTCGAGGATATGGTGAAATCCGGCGTTGGCGATCCCTTGCACGGAAGGTTTGTTGAGACGGGAGGCTCCGATCCAGATGTACGGGACCCCCTCCCGGTGAAGTAGATGGATGATCTGGCTCAAAAGCGCGCTATAACACCGCTGCCCGCGCCAGGCCGGAACCGTGCCGCAATCCCAAATGTAGGCTTCATCGTCGTGGAGATTGAATTCTCGTTCTAGTTCGCCCACGCTTTCCCGGCCGTGCGTCACCCACCCATACGCAGCGATTTGACCCCCTGCTTTCAGGAGGAAACAGCGTCGGTGGGCTTGGAGGCGCTGGCGAACCGGTTCGGGGTTGGACAGGTTCATCGCAGCGGTGAGACTGTCCATGTCTGATGACGCGAATTCAGAGAATTCAACCTCTACACGCGCGGAACATTCCGGCGGCAAACCGTTGGCCGCATCAAGAACCCAGAAGGTACCGAGTTCGACTGACCAGGGCTTCAAAAAGAACTATATCGTGTGGAAGATGCTGCGGACTTTTTTGATCACTTTGGGATCACCAAGCTCTTCGCCGCCTTCGATGCGCTGGTAGGCGGTAAGAACGAGGTCGGAGGGGTGTTTGAAGTGCAAAGTGGCCTGGACGTCCCTCAGGTCATCGGCGGGTCCGGCGCTGAATTGGCCATCCTTGACGGTCACTTTCCACTGACCACCCCACTCTCCATCGCATTTGAGACCATAGGTCATGTCCACACCTTTAGCTTCACCGGGGATGACGGTGTACTGCCAGAGGATGAACATATAAGGAACCAGGACACCTGCTGTTCTTTCGTCGAGTTTCGCATCTTTGTCACCCAGGCCCCAGTGCATATCCCAGGTGTGAACGCCGTAGTCCATGATCTGGAAAGCCGGGTAGAACAGGGTAGGCAGAGGTCCCATAAAGGTATGGGCGACATTGAAGCTGTTCCACTCATCCTCGGATAGGCTTTCAAAGGTCTCCATCATCGTTTTTGCAGCCTTCTTCAGGCGAGCAATCGCCTCGTCGCGGGAAAGGCTTCTATGGGACAAGGCACCTTTGTTTAAAGTATCGCCCATTACGACCAGGCCAATACCATCGGGGAGTTCGCCTTTCCGGGCCTTCTCCCAACGGTTGAGGTAGCCTTCCGTCACATCAATCATGTGGCCGACCATATCGCGAACCTGCCACCCCTCGCAGCGCGTGTCAACAAGCCAGTTTTTCGGGTCATCTACAATCTCGAAAAATCTGGCCTGTTCGGTTTTCACCACATCAAGCACTTCATCTTTACTACTGTAAGCCATTGGGTTAATTGCCATCGCATTTTCTCCTTTTGAAATAAGTATTGGCGTCTCAGGGTTGAACAGTACTGAAGTAATAGTTGCATATGATTATAACCGGATTTTTACAGAAACTATTCGAACATTCGCCATGGTTCTTTAAGAATCGTGTATTCGTCAACGAAAGTGTGAACAACGAGATTCCCGAAAAAAAGGTGTGTTTGGGGGCGTACACCCCCAAACACACCTTTTTTTCGGGTGTTCATACTACTGTTGACCAAAACAGTTCTTTAAGAATCGGCGGGGAAGTCGGCATTAACCACGGCAAATCCCAAAGAGCCTTCGCCATTGTGTGCAAGCAGCGGTTGTTAGGGCTTGAATCCGCTTTCCATATGCGCTAAGATAATTCTAATGGAAGTCCATATCCAGCAATGGAACTTCCCGGAGGTGAAGCATGCAATCTTTGCCATGCGCGTTCCACAAATATTTGTGGCAAGGTGTTATCATCGGGGGGGTTAGCTTAATCTTAGGGGCCGGTTATACCCTGGCTACCGCTTCAAAAATCAATCCGAATTCCCCCTGTCTGGCAGACCCAAACGTTCAACACGAAATTACAAGCAAAGGAGAGGTGATTTGTATGGGTGAAGTGCCCGTTCCCTCCTG
>DATDOR010000303.1:0-3572 GCA_035293165.1 Anaerolineales bacterium
ACTCACACCCCAAAATCTGGGGGCCTCCCCGCCGATTCCCAAAGAGCCTTATTTTTTCCTTTTCTGGTGAGTATTGTTTATGATGATCTTAACCCTGTACCACCGTCAATCCCGTTAACCGGATCAACCCAAGCCGCACGAGCAATGTTGGCAGCAGCAAAACAAGATGAACCAGGATGCTGATCCCGAATACGACCGCGGCCGCGCGGAGGATATTGTTCAAGCCAGGGGCAAGACTCTGCGCCAGCCAGGGGCCAGCTCCCACGAGTAACGCCAGCCCAAACACGGTGGCGACGAATAAAATCAGTGGCATCCACGACTGCCGGTCAGAGGCGGATGGCATCATCGTCGCACTGACGACGAAGGTCAGGTAAAACCACAGCCAGAAATCGGATTGGGTATACAGGGCTGCAAACGAAACGGGCAGCGCGGCAAGTTCGACATTCATCAGCGTTTCCCACAAGAGATGAAATTTCAACTGGTTCAACCCCGCATAAGCTACAAACAGCCCCCCAAACAACAACGGCGCGAAGCCAATCAACGACTCCCGCACAAAATCCACCCGCTCCGCTTCTACATATCCCATCCGTAAATTCCCATCCGGCAACCGTTCAGGGATCAGCCAGATTTTCCCGGTTCGCACCCCAAGTAGTTTTGCGGTGATCCAGTGGCTTATTTCATGCAGCACGACCCCTGGGAAAAAGAGTAGTGAGAACAGGATCAATGCCATCCCTTGATTACGCGTCAAGAGTAGAAACACTCCCATTGTCTCCTGGTGTAACCGCCGTTGGACAAATAATAAAGGGAGCAGGGCAGCGAGAAACCACCAAAGGCCGTCGAGGTCGGTCATCAGTATTCAGCGGATAGTATCCAGAGCTCAACCCAACCAGGTACTAAAGAAACTGAGGATTACTGAGAAGCCGCCTTCACAATTGCCACAAACTCCCCTGCTTTCAGACTTGCACCACCAACGAGGGCGCCATCAATGTCGGGTTGGGCGAAAAACGGCGCGGCGTTTGAAGCAGTGACTGAGCCGCCGTACTGCACACGCACCGCTTGTGCGGTTTCTTTGCCAAATTGCACCGCGATGGGGCCGCGAATGTGATCGGCGATTACCTGGTTAGCGGGTTCGGGTTCAGAGGCCAAGCCGGTGCCGATGGCCCAAATCGGTTCGTAGGCGATGATCATCTTTTGCACAGTCGCAGCATCCAACCCCGCGAGAGCGCCGTTCACCTGCCGGGTGACGACTTCTGCTGTTTGCCCAGATTGGTTCTCGTCATACGTCTCGCCGACGCACACGATGGGGGTCAGCCCCACGTTCAGGGCGGCTTTGATCTTTTTGTTGACCGATTCATCCGTTTCGCCAAAGTAGGTGCGACGTTCGGAGTGGCCGATGATGACATACTGGCAAAATTCGGCGACCATGTTGGGGGCGGTTTCGCCCGTATACGCGCCTTTTGCTTCCCAGTGCAAGTTTTGCGCGCCCAAGCCGATGTCTGTGCCTTGCAGCAGTTCAGAGAGTGTGCTCAGGGCTGGGAAGGGAGGACAAAGCACTTTTTGGACACCCTGAATCGCTTTGAGGTCGGTGAGCAGTTCGTAAACCAGCTTGCGGGCTTCCGCAACGATTTTATTCATTTTCCAGTTTCCAGCTACGATAGGGATTCGCATGACGTTACCTCGCATAATAAAATTTTTGTTTTGACTCCCGCCACAAGGGAAGATTATACCCCGCATGGTAGAATTCAATTCAGCGATTCTGCGAGGAAGCGAAACTCAAAGAGCCAATCGCAAACCGTCAAACCAACCAACGAACCAACTAACAAATCAGCAAATCACCCAATGGAGTAAAGAATGAGCGATCAACTTCCTGCTCAAACAGCACAAAACCAAAAAAATCCTGGGAACCGGTCAGCTTTATGGGCTTTGTTGGGGGTCTTCATCGGCTTCAGCCTGCCTGTGCTGACGTGTATGGGATTCTTCTTTCTCTTTATCGTTGGATTGGGGGCCGCGGGCAGCGGGCCTAGTGCAGCCGGGCCAGCCGTACCCATTCACGTTTCTGGCCCGCTGACAGGCCCGGCGATTGCCATTGTCGAGGTAAGCGGCCCCATCTTGAGTGGGCGTGCTCCGTCATTCAGTGAATTTTCCATTGCCGCGTCCGAAGATATTTTGGATATAATCCAGTGGAGTGTAGTTGACCCGGATGTCAAAGCGATTTTGCTCGTGGTCAACAGCCCCGGTGGATCGGTGGTTGCCTCTGACGTGATTTACGACGAACTCAAAAACGTCCAAAAACCTGTCGTCGTTCTATTTGGTGAGACCGCCGCCTCGGGTGGTTACTACATCAGTATGGCTGGCGACTATATCGTCGCCAACCCAAACTCCCTCGTCGGTTCGATTGGCGTGATTAGCACCTTCCCAAACGCCCAAGAACTGCTCGATAAAGTCGGCGTAGAGATGAATGTCATCATTTCCGGCGAGGCAAAGGATTTCGGCAGTCTGTACCGGGATATGACTCCCGAAGAAATGGAATACTGGCAAGGGTTGATTGACGAAACCTATGCCGGTTTTGTCGAGATCGTCGCCGAGGGCCGGGAGATGAGCGAGGAAGAGGTGCGTGCCCTGGCCGATGGGCGAGTGTATACCGGGCGAAAGGCATTGGATTTGGGATTGGTGGACGCGTTGGGTTATGAACAGGATGCCATCAACAAAGCGGCCACATTGGGATTGATCTCCGGCGAGCCGCGCGTGATCCGGTATTCGGCCCAGGTTGGGTTTCTATCTTTTCTCGGTGGGGTTGCAAATAACTTACCTCAGGGGAGCGTGCCATACAATTTCCTTGAGCGGTTGCTATCGCCGAAGATGGAGTTTATGTGGGTGCCGTGATGCGTAGACTTTTTCGTCCCCTCACCTTTACCCTCGGCACAATTCTCGCCATCATTGGTCTTTCCCGCTTCACCGCGCAACCCGCCCCTCCCCATCCCTGGTTTGCACAATTCAACCACTACCCCCTCGTCATCGCCCATGCAGACGACAGCGGAACTAGCCCCTGGCCAGGAGATACACTCCTGTTTCTCGAAAATGCCACCGCGCTGGGTGCGGATGTCCTCGAAATGAACGCTAACATGACCCAAGATGGCTATATCGTTCTCCTCCACGACGTGAGTGTAGATGACACCATAAATGGCACAGGACTGGTCAGTAACATGGCCCTCGACGAGATCGCAGCCTTGGACGCCGCCTACTCCTGGACGCAAGACAACGGGCAAACTTTCCCCTATCGCGGCCAGGGTCTCACCATCCCCACTCTCGAGGAAATCTTCCAACGCTTCCCCGTTACCCCGATGATCGTCGAAATCAAACAAGAAACTCCTTCCATGGCCCAACCCCTCTGCGAACTGATCCGCCAATATGGGATGGAAGAAAAAGTCATCGTCCCCTCCTTCAGCGACATTGCAATGGGCGAGTTCCGAGCCGCCTGCCCGGAAGTCGCCACTGCCGCCAGTTCAGGCGAAGTCCGCCAATTCGTTTACTTGAGTTTCGCCTTCTTCAGTAACCCTGTCGTCCCTGCTTAC
>DATDOR010000304.1:0-2676 GCA_035293165.1 Anaerolineales bacterium
CTACACGCAAATCCCGGCAGCATCCATCTTCGTCCGAATCCAGCACTACCGCCACGCCGACGCACGGGCGATCTTCGGCGGATCGGGAAGTGTATTTCAGGTAAGTTGCACGGGCATTGGGAGAAAGATTCGGCACGGCTATTTCTGTCAGAATCTCAGTCGAGTCCAGCGCGGTCGTATAAAAACCGAGGAAAAAATCCCCCAGGGGAATTTCACGCGACCCGTGCAGGCTGAGGGTTTTCACGCGGGCATCCAGCGCCAACAGCATTGCGGGCGGATCGGACGCATAATCCGCCTCCGCGAGATTCCCCCCGACCGTCGCCTGGTTCCGCACCCGGACATTCCCCACAACCCCAAACGCGTGCGCCAATGCCGGACAGAACTGCCAAATAACAGGCGAACGTTCAGCATCCCGCAGTGTCGCCAGCGCGCCGATGTGCAACCCATCTTCCTCGCGCCGGATAAAATCCGCGCCTTCCAGCCGCCCCAGGCTGACCAACACAGCCGGTGCGATGAGCTTTTGTTGCAGCATCAACACGACTGCCGTACCCCCTGCGATGACCTTGGATTCATCGCCATATTCGGTCAGGGCGGTGACCGCTTCGTCGAAACGAGTGGGTTCGAGAAACTTAATGCTCAAGTTCCGCCCTCACGTTGTTCGCAAACTCTGCGGTAATTTTCTGCGCGGTAGCTCGTGTAACCGCCGTACCAAACTGTCCAAGACGCCCACGCACGTTCAAATCCATATCGTAGGATACCTGTGTCCCATCCTCGATCTCTTCTAAGATAGAAACAAAATCAGCATGAATGAAGGAGGCAATTGTCCGGTCTTCCCCATCAATGTGTGCTCCAATCCGGTGAGGCATGGCCACCTCGGTCAAAGTGACTTTTCCAGCAAATCGGGCTGACACCGGGCCTATACGGATCGCTAACATCCCTTGATAAGTATCTTCTCCGGTTTGTTCAATCGACTCGACACCTGGAACACACAGACTCATGCGTTCAATATCAAACAAAAAATTCCATACCGTTTCCAGGGGAGCACGTATTGTGAATTGGTCAGCAATGTTCATCCAACCTCCTATGGTTTCAGGACAACGCGTCCCTTAATCGCAGCAACGCGGAGCTGCCGGTGCAGGGCTTCGGCTTCATCCAGCGGGTATGCGCCGGTAACAATCGGTTTGATCCGGCCTGCAGCGACCAGGTTCACCACTTCCTGTAATTCACGTTTGGTGACATTGCGCGAGCCCAGGATTTCCCACTCGTTGGCGATCATTTGCTGGGGACTCACAGAAAGTGTACGCCCGGTATGCGAACCGACAATCACCATCCGGCCGCCGCGGGCCAGGGATTTGATCGACGACTCAAAGGTTGCAGTCCCAACCAATTCCAATACGACGTCTACCCCTTCGCCATTCGACCATTCTCGCGCGGCATCGGAAAAATCGCCATTTACTGCGTCAAATGTAAATTCCGCACCCAATTCCTTTGCCAAAGCTAATTTCTCCGCGCCGATGTCCACAGCCATGACGAAGGCTCCCATGGATCGGGCCAGTTGCACCGCGTGGACTCCCACGCCCCCTCCCGCCCCGGTCACGATGATCCGTTCACCGGGAGCCAGGCGGGCGCGCCTGGTCAATGCGTGGTATGGGGTGCCGATTGCGTTTGCAATCACACTTCCTTCTTCAAAAGAGACATTCTCAGGCAGTTTGACCAGATTGGCGGCCGGGATGGTGGTGAATTCGGCATATCCGCCAGGTGTGTGAATGCCGACGTAGCCGCGGAAATCGGCGCAGATCGTTTCCCGGCCTGTCTGGCAAAAACGGCAACGGCCACAGGTCAGGTATAGAGTGCTCACCACCCGGTCTCCTGGAGAAAATCCGGTCACAGCGCTCCCGGTCATTACAACCTCCCCGGCAATTTCATGGCCCAATACAATCGGGACCTTCGCAGTGGGGAATTTTCCATCGCGGATGGTGAGATCGAATTGATCCACCGCGCAGGCCCGGACGCGCAGGAGAACATCTTCCGGGCCAGGCTCCGGCTGCGGGAGATCTTCCATGAGCAGAGGGCCGCCAAACTCACGCACAATCAATGCTTTCATCTTTAGAATTACTCCATGCGTTCCCAAAAGACGTGGTAATCGGGCACTGCGGCGCGAACCAGACTATCCACCGGGCAATAACGTCCAACGAGTACTACCAGCCGGTTGAGCCGGTTATCCGGTTCATCGGTTTTGATGCGGATGGTCAGGTTGACGGTTTTGTAGTGGACAGGCACATCTGCCAGACCTTTCCGTCCGCGTGTATCGAGAACGCCTTCTGCGTGTGTCTCCAAATCATCATATTTGAATCTGATCTTTTCGGCCATCCTGGCCGTTGAGACATTCGTTCAAGCACTCAGGGCAATCAGGATGTACTCTAATGGGCTTGGGCCGCGGTTATCCCCGCCCCGCGAGGGGGGTTCGTCGGAGATCACGCCGGAGAAATCCCGGACGAACACTTCCGCAGCCGCATGGGTGAGCATTTTCCCGCGCGCCCGGTTGGTGACAACGTGTTGGGGGACGTCTTTGGATTCGGTCATATTTGCTCTCTTGAATAGAGTTTCATCCTGAAGAGAGGAATTCCGAAAAAATGGTGTGCGTGGGGGATGTACACCCCCCACGCACACCATTTT
>DATDOR010000305.1:0-4915 GCA_035293165.1 Anaerolineales bacterium
TTTTTTCGGGAAACCTTCTTTTTTGACTTGAACAGTTACCTTGAATGTAGACAATCTAGAACACCGTATTTCGTATCATCATTTACGCAAAGAGGCGTTTCAGGTTGCAGGCTATCCCGTCAATATCCGCGCGTTTTCCGCAGGCCAGTGAACCAGGACATCATCGCCCGCATCAAAAGTCGTGTCGTATCGCTCCCCAAAATTCTGGATGCGAACAACCAGCGAGGTTGCCCCGTTCAAACTGACCAGATAGCGAATATCGGTGCCGATATAAATGGCCTCTGCGACCTTGCCCGGAAGGACAACGTTATCCGGTTCTTTTTCCAGGTATTGGCGCATATCCATCTCCGCTTTGGGGATATGACCACCGGTCACACGGGCAAATTCCGCTGCATCCATCCCCATTTCGGTTTCGAGAACGTCCATTTTTCCGGGTGGATACAGGTTCATCTTTTCGGGGCGGATGGCAAGCGTCACCTTTTGACCGGACGAGATGGAAATATTCCCCATCGCCCCTATCATCCGTAAGCCGTTGACCTCCACGCGGGCAAAATCGCCCACTTCCTGTACCGTGCCATCCACAAAGTTCGTTTCCCCGATGAAGTCTGCTACAAAACGGTTGACCGGATATTCGTAAATCTCCCGCGGCATGCCCATTTGCTGGACGACTCCTTCATTCATCACCGCGATCCGGTTGGACATGGTCAGCGCTTCTTCCTGGTCATGGGTGACATAAACGAAGGTGATGCCGAGTTCACTCTGCAATTGTTTGAGTTCGAGCTGGACCGCTTTGCGGAGTTTCAGGTCGAGCGCGCCGAGAGGCTCGTCCAGGAGCAATACGGCGGGTTCGTTAATCAGCGCGCGGGCAAGGGCGACGCGCTGCTGCTGGCCGCCAGAGAGCTGGCTGGGTTTCCGTTTTTCCATCCCCGGCAGTCGGACCATTTCCAGTGCTTCTCCAACCCGGCGTTGGGCTTCGGCAGCAGGAACACGTTTGAGGCGTAGTCCAAAAGCCACGTTTTGCTCCACAGATAGATGGGGAAACAAGGCGTAATTCTGAAACACCGTGTTGACCGGGCGGCGGTTGGGCGGCGTTTTGCTCATTTCTCTGCCATCAATGAAGATTTCGCCGCGTGTTGGCAGCTCGAACCCGGCAATCATGCGGAGCGTAGTCGTCTTCCCGCACCCGCTGGGGCCAAGCATGGTGAAAAACTCGCCTTGCGGGATTTCAAGGGCCATGTTGTCAACGGCGGTGACGCCCCCTGGAAAGATTTTGGTGACGTTTTGGAGTTTAACGGCGGGTTGGGACAAGGGTTAATTCTCCGCAAGATTTTGAGTATCTCCTGCTCTCCGCAGCCACTCTGCAAACATAATCACGATCACCGACACAGCCATGATCAACCCACCCATCGCGACGACGAGCGGCAGTCTGCGTGGGAAGCGGAGCAGGGAATACATGTAGACGGGCAGAGTGACATCTGTCCCGACGATGAACACGCTCATGGCGTATTCGTCGAAGGAGGTGGTAAACGCGGTCAGGAACGCGGCGACCAGGGCGGGCAGGCTCATCGGCAGGACAACGCGCAACTGCGCACCCCAATAGCTCGCGCCCAAATCCATGGCCGCTTCTTCCAGGTTATCCGGGAACCCGGCCAACCGCGCGCCAACGATCAGCATCACAATCGGAATATTGATGACAACATGCCCCAGGCCGACCGTCCACAGGCTGAGGTCCATATCGAAAAACTGGCGGTAGAGAATCAGCAGGGCCACCCCCACAACGACCGATGGTATCACGAGTGGCAACGCAGCAACGGCGATAAACGCATTTTTTCCGATGAAATTGAACCTTACCACCGCAATGGCCGCCATCGTCCCCAGGACAGTCGCCGCCAGGGAAGAAAGCAAGCCGACAATAATACTGTTTCTCGCGGCATCTAACAGTACATTCGCATTCGCCAGATTTTTGTACCATTGCAGCGTAAACCCCTTCAACGGGAAGAGCAACAGCGCCGAGTCGTTGAAGGAAAAAATGATGAGCAGGAAAATGGGCAGATAAAGGAAGACCGCGAAAAGCCCGTAATAAATGGCACCAGGAGTGAAGAGTTTACGGAGATTCATACGATTCAACGATTCAGTGATTCGGCGAGATAGCAAACCAACAAACAAACCGACCAACCAACAATCGCCCAATCTACAATCCAGCGAGATCAGAGAACTTAAAAAACCGTCCAAAGACGACCAATGGTACAAGAACGACGACCAACATCGCCAGGCTCATCAGCGACCCCAGTGGCCAATTGAGACCGCGCAGGAATTGATCCTGGATCAGGTTGCCGAACATGACCCCATCTACGCCCCCGACCAGCGCGGGGGTGACGTATTCCCCGACGGTGGGGATGAACACGAACAGGAATCCGGCGACCACCCCCGGTAGGGACAGGGGCAGTGTAACCCGGAGAAATGCCTGGAATTTCGTACATCCCAGATCGTAGGCCGCTTCGAGTAAACTGGGATCAATCCGCTCCAGCGCGGCGAAAATGGGCAGGGCGACGAACGGAATCCATACATAAACCAGCGTCACGACCACGGCGTCAGGGCTATACAACAGGAGCGAGTTGCCAGACAGTTCTAACCCGATCCAGGTGAGGAATGAGGCCAGGATGCCGCTGGAACCCAGAATGACCTTCCACGCAAGGACACGCAACAAATAGCTGACCCAGGCCGGGACAATGATCACGGTGAGTAAAAATAATTTTCTTGAACCGGTGTTGAAGACGAGATAATAGGCGATGGGGTAGGCCAGAACAATGGTGTACATCGAAACCCAAAACGAGATCGCCATCGAGCGCCATAATACGCGCTGAAAGGACGTGTTCGCGAGAAAATCGCGGTAATGGTCGAGGGTAAAAACATCCCGCGCTTCCCCAAGCGTTCCCAAACGGAATGAGAACACGGCCATAAACCCTATGGGTAGTAGAAATAAGATGATAAGAAAAATTGCAGGCGGGGAAACGAGTGTAGCGATTCGAGAGCGGATTTCCATAGCGGAGAAAAGGGGAAGGGGCAGAGGAGAAAAGGGGAAAGGAAATTCTCCCTTTCCCCTCTTCTCCTTATCACATCGTAACCGTTCAGTTCCCCCACTTGAAGGGGGTAAGAACCCAAAAAAAATGGTGTCCGCAGGGGGTGTACACCCCCTGCGGACACCATTTTTTTGGATAATCCCCTCACCAAGTGAACGGTTACATCACATCTTCACAAACTAAGGTGCGGCTTTGACTTCATTCCACATTTCGATGACCAACTGGCGTTGTTCTTCTGTGAGCGGCTGGTAGAAAACCGTTTTCTCAAACAATGCGTCAATATTATCCAGACCCATGAATTCAACAATGTAATCATCAATCAAATCCACGGCTTTGGTATTGGCATGTCCATACCAGTAGTAGTTTCCTAAACCCGCGGCGGATTCAGGGGCGACAGCAGCGTTGAGAAACTCATATACCCGGTCGAGATTGACGGCATCTTTGAGAATGCCATAACCACAAGCCCAACCCATCCGTCCCTCGACAGGTTCGATGTAGGCGGCTTCGTAACCTTCTGTTGTCAGATAACCAAAAGCATCTTGCCAGGCATTGGCTGTGAGCCAGGCTTCTCCAGAGGCGGGCATGTCATAGGTTTGGGTGTAATCCGTCCAGTAGGTGAGCAGATTGGGTTTGAGTTCGATCAATTTCTGTTTCACGCGCTCGACGTTTTCAGGGGTCAACTCGCCCCAGGGGTCAGTGATACCCAGCGCGAGGGCGGTCATCCCATAGTTGGCCTGCCCGGAGTCCCAAAGCATGATTTTTCCGGCATATTGCGGGTCCCAAAGGTCCGCCCAGGAGTCGGGCACTTCTTCCACCAGGTCGGTGCGGACGAGAATGGATTCGTAGCCCCAATCCCAGGGGACAAAGTATTGCTCGCCGTTGAATTGGCCAAGCGCTTTCAGTTTCGGGTGGAGGTCATCCCAATGCTCAATCCGGGAGGTATCAATCGGCTGTACCATCCCATTTTCCACGTATAAACCCATATACGATTCGCATGGGTGAACCAGGTCTACATGCACACCCGACTGAATTTTGGTAAAGGCTTCGGGGTCTTCCGCAAAGAAGATGTAGTCAACAACAGCATCCAACTCGGGTGTGTATACTTCGGCAAACGTGGGGAAAAGATAGGGATTTTCCGTGACCTCGTAGCCTGACCATTCCATAATCGTGATCTTTTCACCGGAATCAGCGGGTTCTTCGGCGACAGGTTCTTCAGCAGCAGGTTCCTCTGCAGCCGGTTCTTCGGCCGCAGGTTCTTCTGCTGGTGGGGCTTCCGTTGCCGCGCCGCCACAGGCTGCCAGGACAAATGCCAAAATCAGGGGCAGAATCAGGGGCAAAAATAGGGTGCTTTTGGATTTTTTCATCTTCTTTCTCCTTTCAAGATGAGGCTTTTGAAACCGGTGGAGGAAAACAAAACGTGAATTATGCTACGCAGGCACGCATCTCACAATTCACGTCTTATTGTGTTCGATTCCAAAAGACCGAAAATAGGTAGATTTTCTTTTCAAAAAACAAGGGGGATGCCACCTCCACAGGCATACCATAATCATACATCATTTTTTAAAGGAGCACAGATTTTCTTTTACTCAATTTCTTATCCGGGTACTCATTCCATCCGTGTGAATTTTCAAGGCACGCCCCACTGATAATTGTTCTTTACAATCCGCAAATACATAAACGTCTCTGTAGAACGGATGCCCTGCGTGCTGGCAATCTCGGCGATCAGTTCGATCAAGTGATCGTTATCCCGGCAGGCAACTTCGCATGAAATATCATACGCGCCGGATGTAATCGCCACCCATCCCACCTCCTCGAATTTCGCCACTTCCTGTGCG
>DATDOR010000306.1:0-4324 GCA_035293165.1 Anaerolineales bacterium
CCGGCAAAATTTCGAGGAAATGGTGCCTATCGTGAATACCGGGCATCTCTTCCGCGAAAATTCCGTTTTTATGGCTGATATACCGGAAACGAGTCGATTTCTTCCGCGGATGCAGGATAAAACCGAATGGCCTGCCCTCCACCCGGAGCCAAATCGAGTTTCAGCAGGGTGGTGGAATCTACCAGTACACGGCTGATCTCCAGAGCATAGGCGTTATTCAGGTAGTGTGCCCCATCCCCATCCGCGTAGATTTCGGCCACATAGATCACACCGGGCGTGAGGAAATCCAGCGGGGACTCCAGTATGCGGGGATTTTCGTCTGTGATGGAACCCAGGAACCACGTATCGCCATCCCGTTCACGCCGCACAGTTGTGATGAAATCACCGATTTGGGCGTGCAAAACGCGGGTTTCATGCCAATCGGCTGGCACATCCAGAATGAACTGAAAGGCGGGGTTATCTTCGTAGTTCTCAATAAGATCCGCTGCCATTTGCAGCGGACTGTAGATGACTACATAGAGGGCGAGTTCCTTGGCGAGGGTATGATCAACACGGTTCCTGCGGTATTCAGGGAAATCCAGGGCCAGCACGCCGGGGGTGTAATCCATTGGACCGGCCAGCAGGCGGGTGAAGGGCAAAATAGTGACATGGTCGGGCGGGTTGTCATCCCATGCATTGTATTCCTGACCGCGGGCACCCTCACGGGTCATAAAGTTTGGATAGGTCCGACGCAAGCCAGTATCTTTAATTGGTTCGTGTGCGTTGATCATGATGCCATATTTAGCCGCAGTCTCGATCACCCGCTGATGGTGTTCCACCATATACTGTCCATGGTGCCATTCCATACCCACCAGTCTTCCATTTTCATCATAACGCCTGATGCCCTGGCCCCAACCGACATAGCCGGTTTTGACGGTGTTGATTCCCAGACGTTGGTACAACGCAAAGGCCGCTTCCATTTGGGATTCATAATTCGTCACCGCGGCTCCGGTTTCGTGGTGCCCGATGAGCCTCGTACCGCGTGCCTGGGCATAGGCCGCCAAACTTTCCAAATCGAAATCAGGGTAGGGTGTGAGGAAGTCAAATTGATCGCCATTGGCTGTCCAGTCGCCATCCCAGCCCCGATTCCACCCTTCGATGAGCACGCCATCGAAACCATTTTCGGCAGCAAAATCTAGATAGGCTCGTGCGTTGGCGGTGGTCGCGCCGTGATTCGGACCGCTGCCCCAAGTCCACTTTCCGATATGCATCCCCCACCAAATGCCAATGTATTTTCCTGGCTGCACCCAGGAAATATCGTCCAAGGCGTTAGGTTCATTCAGATTCAAAATCAGGTAGGAGGTAATTAAGTCACCGGCGTTTTCGGCGATCTGGATGGTTCGCCAGGGAGTTTTTAGGGGTGTGGATCCCTTCACTTTCGTACCATCTGACCAGGGAACTAAGTCTGCCTTCAAAACCAGGTTGTCATCAGCCTGCAGCGTCATCGAAGAATAATTTACGAGGGCAGCCTCGTGGATGCTCAGGAAGAGACCATCGTCTGTTAACATGGTGAACGGCGTATGCACGCCGCTGCGGGCCACCCGGCTGATAGAGCTGAGGGGCGAAGTCGTGTACAAGTATTCGTAGCGATTTTCCTGATAGGCTGGAATCCACCAGGAGTCATAATCGCCGGCCATGGCGAACTGGGTTTGCTCATCCATGATTTGGAAGTCTTTCAGATAGGGCTGTTCGGGGAATTCATAGCGAAATCCGATGCCATCGTCGAAGACACGGAAGACAACTATCAATTCCCGGGGTTTCTCGCCCACTTCTGAAAGCCGGATGCGAAGCTCATTGTGGTGATCGCGGATTTCCTTGACTTCACCCCAGGGCTGAGTCCAGGTCTCATCGAAGGTGGATTCCTCCCAATCGGCGATGGTCAAACCGGAAGTGAGGGGAGCCGCCTCTAAAAAAGTGAATCCCATTTTCGACGGGAGAATGACCGGCTTTCCGTTATGGTTGACGCGGTAATATGGAACACCATCCACTAGCCCAAACACAACTTCATTGGCTTTATTTGGCGATTCGACCCGCAAACCATCTTCCAAAATTTCTGATGTTCCATCGGAAGTTGTCTTTTTAGCATCCAAGGTGGCTTGGGCCATTTCGAGACGCGTCAGGGTTGGTGTAACGGTCAGTGTTTGGGCTCGTTCGGGTGGCACCACTGTTGATGGTTCACAGCCAGAAGCCAGCAACAGACTTATGACTATCAGGCTGACAGTCGACAGTCTCATCATACGGCTATTTTTTCCTTTTTCTGCGTTGGTAGAAAACCCACCAAGCTGCATAGAAAATGATCAGAGCAGCAAAGATCACCCACCTGCCTACATCTTCCATCTGAATGACAATAAACCTTCCGATTGCAAACAAAATCAAAGCGATAGCAATGCTCTGAATAAATGGGCCAAAATCAATTTTCGGCATAGTCTTTCCTTTCCTGTTGCATGTGAGCAAAAACAAATGCTCCTGCGTATAATATCACAGAGAAAGGTTGACAGAACCAAGATGAATCTCGAAGCGTTGATAGAACGCTGGCGCGCCGGCGATCAACGGGCAGCTGAGTCTATCTACAACCAACACAGGGAGCAGACTTTCCGGTTGGCCTACGGGTTATTGGGGAATACGGAAGACGCCGAAGAAGTCGCCCAAGATGCGTTGACCTATGCACTGCTTCATATTCATCATTTCGACGAGCGAAGGAGCAAGTTCACCACCTGGCTTTATATGATCACCGTAAGCCGGAGCCGGGACATTATGCGTAAGCGCCGTTTACCAACCTTTTCTCTGACAGCCTGGCTTCAAAATCGACAAAGTCCATCGGATTCACGACCAGGGCCAGAACAACGAGTGACAGAAAATGAAACCCGCAAATCGGTTTGGGATGCTATTCAAGACCTTTCCCCTGATTTGCGTGAAGCAACCACCTTGCGCCATTGGGGTGGTCTTACCTATCAAGAGATTGCTGAAATTACCGGTTGCACAATGAAAACGGCACAATCCCGCGTTCGGCTTGCCCATCAAAAACTGGTGCGCATCCTGGGCGAAGTTGATTTCCAGCAATCTGCGGAGGAAACGCGATGAAAACCAAACACCTAACCCCGGATGGATTAACGGGATATATTTATTGCACTCTCGATGATGCCCAGCGCGAAGTCATAGATGCCCACTTAATGGAGTGTCCAACCTGCCGGGCCAACCTGGCTGAAAAGGAGCGGTGGCAGCGCCAGATTTCGAATGAGTTAGGCTCTGTATTGAACTTTGCGGCCCCCTCCCCGCAATTGAACTTTTCAGCTATTGTGCCACGGTTGCAAAACCGGCACTTCAGGAAAAACATCTGGCTTGATAGGGTTATCGTCGTGCCAACTACCCTTGCCCTGGCCGGTCTCGTATTCGCCGTGTTCGGATTGTGGCGTGCTATCGGTGCCCAGGCTTTCACCTCTCCTGCGCAGCCGTTAGGAGCCTTCCCACCCCTGGCATGTTTCTTTTTGACCCTGGCCTCCGTCGAACAATTTGACCGTTCGCATTCTCTCCGGCCTCGCCGGGCGATCACCTGGGCAGTTGCTTTGATCTTATGGCTCGGATCGGCGTTTATCGGCCTGCTCGATTTGATCGTCCTGCGCGATTTGGCGATTATGGCAGTTATTGCAGTGGATGGCCGCAATGCTACTGCTGGCCCGATTGCCATCATGACAGTTCTGCTTGGAGCGATGCTTTACATTGGTTTCGTCATCGGTGGAGCGGAATATCACTACAAAAATATCGGTCTGCCCGGTTCGTGGAAACTTTTCAGTATCACGCTCCTGGGCCAATTATTCATTCTGATTTTGCCTTACCTGATTCGATAGGAGGTTCACTATGATCTCAGACGGTATTCTTCAACCCAAACTCAGCCCCCGTGCTGTTGGATTAGCCTACGGCTTGTGGTTTGTTTCCGCAGCCTTGAGTGTGCTGACTTACCTGGCTGGTCGTGCGATGATTATCCGTACCTATGTACGCTTCTTTCCTTTGAACCTGTGAAGTTTATCTCTGGTAAATATTGTCGTCTCGATGGCAATGGCAATTTTACCCATTGCAATTATTATCGGTGGCTTCGAGTACCAGCACCGCAATATGGGCAAACCCGAGGGATGGGTGATGCTGGCGCGCACATTGGCGGTTGAGATTGGCATACTCCTTTTGGCGTTATACATCTAGAGAAAAAGCGATGCTTTCCACACTCTCTACCACATCTGAAAAACTCCGCCCCTATTTCAGCGAGGGTGCAAAAATTGTAGTTGGCCTCTTC
>DATDOR010000307.1:0-2865 GCA_035293165.1 Anaerolineales bacterium
ATCCAGGATCACCAGCCCTTGCAAGCTGCCCAGAACCAGTTCTGGGTTTTGCAGCCGCCGCTGGTCGGGAAGAGATTCCAAATCGAAGAAAGTGGATTCCTTGCCTTCTATGAAAACGCGCGCCAATGTTGTTTTGCCGGATTGGCGTGGCCCTAACAGGGCTGTGATTGGAGAACGGCGGGTGGCAGTTTCCAGGCTTTGGAGGTAATACGGGCGAACGAGCATACCCGCATTATAACAAAGAAATCTCGGAGTTGAACTCCGAGATTTCAATAAGGATGCCCTCACGGGGATTCGAACCCCGGTCTTGACCTTGAAAGGGTCACGTCCTGGTCCCCTAGACGATGAGGGCGTTTGTTGGGCAATCGGGCGATTGCTATCTGAAAGCGGCGGGATTTTACCATTGCAAAGCATCGAGGTCAAGCGTCACACGTTCGACCTCGGCGGCAATGCGGAGGGCCAGCGGGTTCTCCTCACCCCTTGCCAACCCCATTTGGTGGCGCATTTCTAATAGTTTTTCAACGGCTTTTGGCTCCAGGCTGCGCGGGGTGCCCATTTGAAACGCCAGCGCAACGGTTTTGGCCGTATGTTCGAGAATCTCCAGGCGGGCATAGGCTTCATCCAGGTCGCGCCCAACGGTCAATGAACCATGATGGGCAAGAATGATGGCATCATGACCGGCGATCAAACCGGCGATGGCGTCGCGGTTTTCGGTGCTGGAGGGCGTGGCGTAAGGTGTGGTTGGAACAGGGCCGAGCATCACCAGGGCTTCGGGGATATAGGAATCTTGCAAGGAAATTCCCACCAGGGAAAGGGCTACGCAGGTAATCGGGTGGGCATGAATAACCGCACCCACATCCGCGCGCTGGCGATACACTTCCAAATGCATGGGGAGTTCGGAGGATGGGCGGCAGGTGGCATCCCCGTTCAAGCAGTTGCCATCCAGGTCAATGATCAGTAAATCGTCTGGCGTAAGTTTCCCTTTGTTGATTCCCGAAGGCGTGATCAGCAAATTGCCATCAGGTAATCGAACAGAAATATTCCCAGCCGAACCGGAAATAAAATCTCGCCGGTACATTTCCAGCCCAACTTCAACGATACCCTGACGCAGTGCGCGTTCACCCATTGGTTTTTAAGAATCAGTTTTATCGGATAAGAAGCTAATGAGATCCAATTTGCGGCGGTTGAAAATAAGCGCCGGGGTTTCCAATTCCAATGCCGGGTAATGGATAGCTCGAACACTTGCATCGTACAACGGGAAAAAGTCCCCTGCACCAGCCGTAAGCATCGCCGCCAATTCAAAACGCCCTGTCCATTCCAGCGTCCCTTGCATTTCAAAAAGAGAGGTGATCAAACGCATGGGATACCCTTTTACACGCGTATACCCGGCCGTATGTGAAGATGCATCAAGCCCAACTTCTTCCTTCTGGCTCAAAGCAACCACCACCAGCCCGCGCTTGACCACGTGAAGCGAGTCATAACGATCAGCGAGCCTTTTCGGTTCATGCAACCGGGCGGTACTGGCATCGGTAATGTGAATGAGCGAAGTGGTCGGGTCAGTTAAAAGACCAAGCAACCCAGCACTACCGACATCTACTTTTCCAATAATCCGGTAGCTTGTGGTGAAAAAATTTGCTACGAGCGAACGGCTTGCGCTAGGTAACACAGAGTTTTAACTCCATTGACTGATTTCATCGGCTCTTTGGGATTTGCCGTGGTTGCCTCCCCGCCGATTCCTAAAGAACCATTTCAGCGCGCGCCCCCTGAGGCTCAAAGGGATGATTGATCAAGTATATGCAGAACGCCGGTGGGTTGAACGTCCCTTATGCGTATTGAGAATTGTATTGAGCCAGGAGACTGCACGCGTATCATAATCTCTCCGTCCGCAAATGTCACAAACCCAGGCCGGAAAATTTGGGACCGATATTAATTGATCGCGAAACCAGGTGAAATAAGTCAAATATCGTAACCGCCGAAGGCCTGCTGCACACTCCGGGCAGCGATATTCAGAAACCGGTGCAATAGCGACATTCGTTAAGTTTTCTGAAGTTTCCATATCTGGCTCCGTACTCAGGGGGCCGCCATCGCATCAAAAGGTTCCTCAATCACGCCCCATTCCGTTGGCGGCCAATAGACAAAAATTGCCTTACCGATAATTAAGTCGAAGGGAACTTCCCCCCAATTATGTGAATCCGAAGAATTATTCCGGTTATCCCCAAGGACAAACAAAGCATCTTGCGGAACTGTCCAACTCCCCTGATACGCCGGAGGTGTCTTGATGTATGGCTCATCCAACAATTGGCCGTTTACAAATAACTGTCCATTACGGACTTCGAGTTCATCTCCTGACAGGCCAACCACCCGCTTAATATATTCTTGTTCTGGATTCCGGGGGTAGTGGAATACGACGATATCGCCCCGTTCGGCCTCACCAACCTTATAGGCAATCTTGTTGACAATCACGAACTCCCCGGTATGAAGCGTTGGTTCCATACTGTATCCATCCACCCGGATCCGGGCAGAAATTGCATTAATGGCCAGAAACAAGATCAACGACAAGACGAGCGTTTCAAAGACATCTACCAAAAAACGTACAAACCCAGAACGTTCGTCTACGGTTTCAAACGGATCAGGAAAGGTTTCAGTGTGAAAGTGTTCCAAGATAAACCTCTAACAAAGATTATAAAGGCGGATAGTATCCTGAGCAAGAGGATTGATCTTACCCACAAATCGCTCTCATTGCCTATTAACTTCATATCACAAGGGGATTTAACCGGCTCTTTGGGATTTGCCGTGGTTAATGCCAGATTTTGGGGTGTGAGTGGGGTGTACACCCCACTCACACCCCAAAATCTGGCGACCTCC
>DATDOR010000308.1:0-9813 GCA_035293165.1 Anaerolineales bacterium
GAAGAGGATACACAAGAAATCACGGAAGAAGAACCCCTTTACCGGGTGCTGATTCACAACGACGACGTGACGCCGATGGATTTCGTGGTGGCGATCCTCGAAAAGGTCTTCTTCATCAGCCGTCCAGACGCGCTGCATATCATGCTCACCGCGCATTACACGGGGATGGCTTATGTGCAAACCCTGCCTAAATCCGAAGCGCAAAAACGGATCGGGAAAGCGCAGTTTGCCGCGGGAATGGAGGGGTATCCATTGAAGTTCTCGATGGAGCCGGAATGACCCCCTGGCCGGCATGCAAGATGAGTCTCCAGGCGAGTCAGGTTTTCAAGGCTTCTAGGGTACCTTTTGGTATCCAGCCATGTACTACTTTAAATCTGGGCACATCCTGTAGAGTGGCGATCAGAATCCACTCATTCTCATCCCGCAAGATGCGAACCTGAACACCTCTGGAAAGGGTTTTGACGCCATGGACGGGTGGCAATGGGTCAGGTTGAAAGGCGTAGACTTGGGCTTCTGCCAGGGTAACTGCTTTTGGTTTTTTGGACAGGTCAATCTGCTCGGTTCTAATCCATCCGTCCTTTTTCCCTTTGATTTTGACCATCGTCCACTCGGCAACGATTTTTTTGACGTTCAAACCGGTTTTTGCTGGCAACGGACTGACCGGGTGTAAGGGGGGCAGTTTGATCGGGGGAGGGTGTCCCTCGTCTTCCAGGACCTGGACGGTTTTGTTAAGCACGTATTTGGTAATGACGGAGTCACGGCGATCAAACAGACGCTCACGCCATTCATCCATTGGGAAAGCCGGGCCCGGGTCTACCTTACCAATACGAGCATCGGCAACGTCTTCATGTCCTAAGATGTCTTTCAATTTGTAATGGGTGATGAGTAATTTTGAAACTTCAAAAGCCGCCTTGAGCTGGGCTTCGGGATATTTAGGCCAACCCCGATCAAAAAAATCATGTTTGTGTTTTGCAATCAGGATATCTTTTTCGTCATAGATCTTTTTGCTGTCAGCAATCCACTGTCCGTTGCTCAGTTCTAATACGCCATCGTTCACCAACTCAATACCGATAGCGTAGCGGTTTAGCCAGCGCTTTCCTTCCCAGTGACTCTCGCCGGCGTGCCAGGCGCCTTTGTCGAAAGGGACGAGTTGGGTAATTTTTCCCTCCTGATCGATGACTAAATGCGCAGAGACACCTTTCGAAACAGGTTCCCGCTTCTTTGCCAGGACATCGATCGCGATGGCCGCGTTGTTATTTGCGGTATAGTGCATGATCAAATATTCGTGCTTGAGTTCTTTATTAAAGTTTGGGCTTTCAACAAAGGGATAAGGGCGATCATCATCATGGTACAAGTGATGGTCTTCTTTAATTTTCATGATTATCCTTTTCGATGATAGAATTAGCAGGGAGACTGTCCGGCTGGATCTACTCCAGGGTTGTGGCGCTTTCAATTGTATGAACACGATGCAAATGGGATCGATACGATAAAATGGCGGCATAAAATTAAGGGCAATAAGGCTGAGTGAAACCATGATTTCACCATATTAGGGAGTATCGCCGAAGCTACATGATTTCAAAAAAAATATCTTCAGCACTTTCATCAAAGACTCCAATCACCTTTCAAATCCTCTGGCGGGCTATTGCTTATCTAAAACCCAGTAAATACACTGTAACCGGCATTTACCTTGCCGTATTTTTAATCCAGGGGGTGAATATCGCAACTCCTCAGTTCATCCGATGGTTGATAGACCGGGGCATCTACGGGGGAGACCTGCTTTTTCTCGGTTTGGCTGTTCTCGGTCTGCTTGGACTCACTCTGCTCAAAGGCGTCTTCACTTACCACCAGGGAAGATGGTCCGAAGAAGTCTCCCAACAAGTCGCATTCGATCTCCGCAACGATATCCAAAACAAGCTCAACTCCCTATCCTTCTCCTTCCACGACCAAACCGAAGCCGGGCAGATTCTCTCTCGCTCGATTCAAGATGTTGAGCGCATCCGCTTCCTGACCGGACGGGCAATCCTGCGCCTGGTCGAAGGAACCATTCTCCTCCTTGCAACGGCGGCCATTCTGTTATGGATGAACGCGAGTCTGGCATTCCTGATCATCCTGACACTCCCGTTCCTCCTGCACAGGGCGTACACGTTTGGCAGAGTGTTCCGGCCCCTTTCCATTGACATCCAAAACCAACTCGCGGTCCTGACCACCCGCCTGGAACAAAACCTGCGAGGGGCGCAAGTCGTCAAAGCCTTCGCCCAGGAAGACCGGGAAATCGAACGCTATCTGAAAGAGAACGAACTTTGGTTCACGATGTCCGCCAAAGCTGCCCGATTGCAGTCGCTCAACGTCCCCCTCTTCAACCTGATCGCCAATTTGGGCACGGTATTCATCATATGGTACGGCGGGATACTGACGATTCAAGGAAACCTCTCCCTTGGGGAACTCGTTGCCTTCACCGCCTACCTTGCCCAAATTCTACGTCCGGTTCAACTGATTGGGCGCATCATTCCCATCATCTCGATCGCCGCTTCCGCGGGGGAACGGATATTCGAAATCCTGGATGCCTTCCCCGACGTGGATGACAAGCCGGGAGCCATTGTATTACAAAATGTACGTGGCGAAGTGAAGTTTGAAAACGTCTCCTTCCGCTACAAATTCTCCAAAAACGTCCTCAAAGACATCGCCTTCAACGCCCAACCTGGCCAGGTGATCGCCCTCCTCGGAATGACCGGCTCCGGCAAATCCACCATCATCAACCTGATCGCCCGGTTCTACGACGCCACGAACGGGCGGGTATTGATTGACGGGCAAGACATCCGCGATATTCAAATGCGGTCACTCCGCCAAAACATCGGCATTGTTTTACAAGACACTGTTCTGTTCGCCGCCACTATTCGGGAAAATATCGCCTTTGGCCGCCCAAATGCTACTGAGGAGGAAGTGATCGCCGCTGCCCGCGATGCCCAAGCCCATGACTTCATCATGCAAACCCCGGACGGGTACGCCACCCGCGTCGGGGAACGGGGCGTCACCCTGTCCGGGGGACAAAAGCAACGCGTCGCCATCGCCCGCGCCCTGCTCACCGATCCCCGCATCCTGATCCTCGACGATGCCACTTCCAGCGTGGATACCCAGACCGAACGCCTGATCCAGCAAGCCTTATCCCGCCTGATGGAGCGGGTGGGTACATCCGGCGGCCGTACCGCGTTCGTCATCGCTCATCGTCTCAGCACCATCCGCCGCGCCGATATGATCCTCGTCCTCGACAAAGGTAAAATCGCTGCACGCGGCACGCATGAGACTCTTTTGGAAACTTCACCTCTTTATCAGGAATTATACGAGGCTCAACTTCGGCCACAGGAAAAAAATGAGCATTCCCCTAATGCTATCCCCTTGAAAAGCACCATTGCAACACAGGAGGGAGCATGAGTTTCACTTTCTCTCCCGGCATGGGTCCTCGTGGGGCCATCAACCAATTCGGCCAGGAGGCTGAAAAAGGCCGTGCTTTTGATTGGCAAGTTGTCTCCGGGATGTTGGCTTTCTTGCGCCCGTACACCCACCAAATGGGCATTGCCCTCCTCTTGACCTTTGTCGTCACCGGCTTGACCCTGCTCACCCCGTACCTGATCAAAATCGCCATTGACGAACCCATTGTCCAGGGTGACATCCCCCGCTTGACCCAACTTTCCATCTGGATTGCTATCTCTTTTATTGGGCTATACGCATCTACTGCCGGACAACAATACCTGCTCTCCTGGGTAGGACAGCGTGTCCTCGCCGACCTGCGCGAGACCATGTTCCGCCACCTGCAAAAACTTCCCCTCAGCTACCAGGACACCCACATTGTCGGCGTCACTGTCTCTCGTGTGATCAACGATGTCGCCGCGATCAACGACTTGCTCACGCAGGGGCTGATCTCCCTCGCGGGCGATGTCTTAATCCTGATCGGGATCATTTTGGTGATGATGAATATGAACCTGCGCCTGGCTTTGTTCACCTTCATCGTCATCCCGTTGATGATCCTGCTCACGCGGTGGTTCTCCAACCGGGCCAAGTCTGCCTTCCGCGAAACGCGCACCACCGTCGCCAATGTCGTAGGACGCCTCGCCGAAAACATTGACGGGATGCGCGTCATCCAGGCGTTCGCACAAGAAGACACCGTCCAAAAACGATTTAGAAACGTCAACCGCGAAAACCGGGACGCCCACATCGCTGCGGTCACCCTCTCCTTCATCTTCCTCCCGTCCATTGAATTGCTTGGGATGCTCGCTACCGCCATTGTCCTATGGGTTGGCGGGCGAGCCGTCGCTGAAGGCGCCGTCACCCTCGGCATCATGGTCGCCTTCCTCTCCTACGTCACCCGCTTCTTCCAACCGATTCAGGAACTCAGCCAGATTTACACCACGATGCAATCCGCCATGGCCGGGGGCGAGCAGGTACTCAAACTAATCCACACCGAACCGACCGTCGCCGACCAAGCCGGCGCAGGGGATATGCCGCCCATCATAGGCCGCGTCGAATTTGACAACGTCTCCTTCCGCTACCGAGACGACACCCCCGAAGTGTTGCACGACATAAACCTGACCATCGAACCCGGACAAACCGTCGCCTTCGTCGGCCCGACCGGGGCGGGAAAAAGTACGATTTCCAAACTGATCCTGCGCTTTTACGACGTCACTGGCGGGAGTGTAAAAATGGACGGAGTGGACGTCCGCAATGTGACACAGGGATCCCTCCATGCCCAGGCCGGGTTGGTTCCGCAAGACCCTTTCCTGTTTTCCGGCTCGATCATAGAGAATATCCGTTTCGGACACCCTTCAGCTTCGATGGACAACATCGTCGCCGCTGCGCACCTTGCCAAGGCTCATGACTTTATCGCAGGTCTCCCGCAAGGGTACGACACTCCCATCCTGGAAGGCGCGGTCAACCTGTCTGTTGGGCAACGCCAACTCCTCTGCATTGCCCGCGCCGCCCTCGCCAACCCGCGCATCCTGATCCTCGACGAAGCCACCGCCAGCGTGGATTCGATGACCGAAATGCTCATTCAGTCCGCGCTCGAACGCCTGCTCGAAGGCCGCACCGCCATCGTCGTCGCTCACCGCCTGAGCACCATCCGCGACGCGGACATGATTTGCGTGATTGATCAGGGGCAAATCGTCCAGCAGGGGACGCATGACAAACTGGTTTCCCAGCCAGGGTTATACAGAAATTTATATGAACGCCAGTTTATGGAAAACGGAAAAGGATAAGACTCAGAAGAAGACATTCATTAAGAATCGGTTCTTTGGGAATCGGCGGGGAGGTCCCCAGATTTTGAGGTGTGAGTGGGGGGTACCCCCCACTCACACCTCAAAATCTGGCATTAACCACGGCAAATCCCAAAGAGCCTAAGAATCGTGAGAGTTTTCGCGGTATCATTCAACTATACTTGACTCGCTCAAGAACTTGTTCACATGATATTTCGCCTGAATGACTTCTTCCACCTCCCCCAGCTTGAACCCTGGCTAAAACAATTGACCAAAATCCAGCCGGGGATGATCCTGATCGCGGGCATGGATCAACGCCCTGGCGTGGGTAAACCAGATTCCATACTCCCCAGCGGGCGAGGGGCAATCTTCCACGTACTGCTTGACGAGATACTGGAGAATCACCCGACCGTGAGAGGGACGATTATTGCCCACGACCGGAAAAACTTTCGCTTCCCGCGGGAAATAGCACGAAAATTTGCTTTTTCCGAAGCCAACCGGTTGCAAGCCTACTCCGAACACCTGAACGCCGCGAGCCGATCCAGGAACAAGCTCTTGATTGTTGACCGGCTCACTATGGAAGCGATCCCTGATGCGTTAGATGCTGCTCGTAGGAAACGGTTGCTTACCCAACTGGACACGATCTTTTGGGGAACAGGCATCCTCCGGCATTTTCTTGATTCCGGTATCAGCGTCGAACAACTCGCAGGCGTGGATTGGATCGTCACCGTCCAGCGCATGCCCACCCTCTGCTCAAATTGCAAACAACCCAACGCCCCCACCCACGAACAGATCGAAAAACTCCAATTTCTTCTGCCTAGCCTGGAAGCGGCCGGGTTTTTCCACGCTCAGGGTTGTTCCCATTGCAATGGCACCGGCCGCAAGGGAGACATTTCGGTCTTCGATTTATTCCAATTTGATCACACGGCTTCCAATCCGTTAACCACACCCAGTAAAATTTCGATGCAGCAGTATGCGCTCCACCTCGCCGCGCGAGGACAGCTCGCCATCGAAGACGGGTTGGACTTCGAAACACAACAACTTCAGCGGGCATTTGTAATGATTACCTCAACCGAACGGAACCAACTCGAGACCAAAACCACGCTCGAACGCAAACTGCTCGAACTCGAAACCGCAAATCGCGTTCTCCAACAAAGAACTCAGGAGCTTATATCTCTCGAAAATATCGGGCAAGTGTTGTTAAGCTCAACCGATCTACACGCCCTTGCGGCCACCGTTTGCCAGAAAGCGCTGGACTTGTGCAATGGAAACCGTGCTATCTTGTACTACTTTCGACCCGATGGAAAAGCACAGGTGCTGTCTATCGGAGGATGGGAATCTTCACGAGTCCAACGAATAATTGACCCACTAGAAATCATTGAAGCCAACCCAACGCTCGAGACGATCCCGTATAGTAAATATCCACCCGGTATCCCCCCTCGTCACCCCGACCTGGAGGGGGCACTGCTTCGTACCGGGGTTGCGGTACCCCTCATCGCCCAGGATGAGCAGGTGGGCTTGATGATCGTTCATTCAACCAAGAAAAACAAATTTAGCCCGGGGGATATTGCCTTGTTGCAATCTTTCGCCAATCATGCCGCTCTGGCCATTCAACGAGCAGGGTTGGTCGAAGAGCTGCGGGCGAAAATTACTGCACTCGAAGCTGCACAGGAGGAACTTGCTATCAAAGAGCGCCTCGAACACGAACTCGAACTTGCACGCAAAGTTCAAGAAAACGTCCTTCCACGAACATTTCCCCAGATAGAGGGATATGAATTCACCGCCCACTACGCCCCTGCACGGTTTGTTGGGGGAGATTTTTACGATGTTATCGAATTGGGTGATGGTCTAATAGGCCTGGCGATAGCTGATGTCTCGGACAAAGGGATGCCCGCTGCGCTGTACATGACTCTCACACGCAGTCTGCTCCGGGCAGAAGCCTACCGAGATCACTCCCCTCGCGCGGTGCTGGCCCGAGTCAACCAACTTTTGATGGAGTTAGGCGAACCGACCGCGTTTGTCACCATGTTCTATGGTGCGCTAGACACGACCACGCGGGAGTTGGTTTACGCCCGTGCAGGACATGACCGCCCCATACTCGTGCGAGGAAGCTGTTCTCCTAAGGAATTGGCCGGCCATGGCACCCCGCTGGGATTCCTATCCCCGCCCATTTTTCACCTGACAGAGGAATCGATTCGACTTGAACGAGGAGATCGGCTGGTGCTATTTACCGATGGTTTGACGGATGTTTGCATGGCCAATGGAAAAATATCGGATCATGCGTTTTTTCACACATTATTGGGTTCTTTCGACAAGGAAGCACCGAAAGAGATGTGCAAATTGATTTTCAACCATCTTTCCGAATTACAAGGAAACAGCGAACAATTTGACGACATGGCCCTGCTGATAGTAGGCGTCACATGATCCCCGGTACGACATTCCAAGCGTGAGAGTCCATCTACCTGGAAACGGTAAAGCCACCCAGTCGGGATTGGATTGTCATCCGATGCGGAGCGCCCAGACCGACCGCGAGAAATTAATCGCTTGCCCCAACAAATATAGCCCCGGTTTGTTTGCCTTGTTCGATGGCTTTGTCAACTTTCACCAACGGGAGCAGGATCAGACCCACAAAAAAGAAGAAAATCAAGGAAAGGATGCCCAGGCGCAAGCTTCCGGTCAGGTCATTGACGCGGGCAAATACGAATGTTCCCAACCAGGATGTGCCACGCTCGCTCACTTCGTAGAAACTAAAAAACTCCGCTTCCTGTTCCTTTGGAATCATCTGCGAGAACAAGCTGCGGCTCAGGGCTTGGCTACCTCCCAAGATTAGCGCAACCACAAAACCAAGCAGCCAAAATTCCAGTTCCGCGCGTGTAATGCCCAGGCCTTCCATAACCGAAAAATCCCGCATTCCAAAATAGGCGAAAACCACAGCAAGGCTCCAAACCACCAATGAAAGCAGAATGGCATTTTTTGTTCCCATGCGCTTCGCAAAAAAACTAAACAGGTAGGCACCCCCAAAAGCGACAAACTGGATCATGAGAATCACGAGAATGCGATTGGTATCTGCCATGTTCAATTCTTCGGAGGCAAAAATAGCAGCCACGGCAATGACGGTCTGAATGCCGTCGTTATAAAGCAGGTAGGCCACTAGATACTTCATCGCTTCTGGGAGAGTCCGGGATTTTCGGAAGATGAAGATGATCAGAACCCCTATTGGTCCAGCACCCGGTAATAATGCCGCCCAGAGGGGAAGATTGAACAATAATAGGATGGGGATCAACAAAGGCAGCAACAACATCGCCGTAACCAATTGCCGGGAAACGCCCAGCAGCGCGGCAAGCTGGCTGAAACCAATGGTGAGATAGGTTTCCCCTTCTGGAATGGGTTTTACCGCATGGCGAGAGCGCAAATTACGAAACGTGATTTGTGCGAAAACCAGCCACCATACGCCTGCCGAGGCCAGGCTGATCCGGGCAACCATCGCGCCACTCAACCCAAGTGAGTCGCTGAACATAAACATCACTAAATTGAGTAATAGCAGCAATCCGCCGCCTGCATATCCCATCGCAAACCCGGATGCAGAGACATGATCGCGCCGGTCTTCACTCGCAATATCTGGGAGATAGGCATTGTAAAAAACGATACTCGCTCCAAAGGAAACGTTGGCAATTAAGAATAAGAGAAAAGCAAACCAATGCCCGCCATCCGTGATGAAGAACATCAACATCGTGGCCAGGGAGCCAAGCATAGCAAAGAACATCAGCAGTTTTTTACGGATATGTGAGTAGTCAGCCAACGCACCCAGTACCGGAAGAAAGGCAACCTGCATGAGCACCGAGGCCGAAACCGCATAGGCAAACAGCGAACCCGGACGGAGTGCCAAACTACCGAGGTGTAAAAAGCCATTGGCATCAGCAGCTGCCCCGGCAATACCGGTCACATATGGTCCGAGGAAAACGGTTCCGACAGTTGTGCTGAACGCGGAATTCGCCCAGTCGTACATCGTCCAGCTAAAGATTTCTTTTTTGTCGTTGATGGGGGGATTTGCAGCAGTTGCTATGGATGCTCCTGAAAGGAAGTGGGAAGTGGGGGTGGGTTAGGAAAAATTTTACCGTAAAAAGGAGTAACGATGCCAATCATTGGTTATCGAACCAATGATTGAAACCCCGGAAATTGTCAAAAGATTTGGGCAAAGCTGAGGTCTGTCTCCCCCAAAGGCACAACACGCCTGTCATCGAAAGAGCGATTGCGACAATTCCCTGCGCAGATCGACCAACTTGAAGTCTACCTCCGTTGGATGTCGGCGAAAATCTCGCCGATAAGTTCCGATTCGTTACAACCAACACTACATAATCGGGACAAATGTCAATTGTAGCAGGAAAGCGTACCTTCTAAACTGAGAATGTATTTTAGGTTCTTTGGGCATCGGCGGGGAAGTCCCCAGATTTTGGGGTGTGAGTGGGGGGTACCCCCCACTCACACCCCAAAATCTGGCATTAACCACGGCGAATCCCAAAGAGCCAATGTATTTTATCACTCCCCCTTTGCTTCAGGGGTTTTTCTT
>DATDOR010000309.1:0-4143 GCA_035293165.1 Anaerolineales bacterium
TATATTGACCTGATCCGGGAAATCCAGCAAAAAGAAGCCGAGCTTGCCAATCTATACGCCGACCCCAATGTGACCGACCTCGAAGGGGGCGACCCCAAAGGGAGCGACCCCAAAGGGAGCGACCCCAAAGGGAGCAGCGCCGCTTTACACGAGGACCTGGCGGCGTTGTATGATCAGCGATCCTGGCTCGGTCCGCTTGCCGAGTCCGTCCTTCAAAGCCAGTTGCTTTATGTCCTGAAGGAAATGGGCCTCACCATCGGGGGGGAGGCCATCCCTCCTATCCTCTATCACAGTACAGCCATTCCCCATGCCCTGATCCTCTCCCCCCGTGACGTGATACGCCAGGACGAAAATATTTCCATCTCCCCCGATATCACAATTGACGAACAAGTCGCCCTGGAAGATGAGGTCGAAAATACGTTGAACGTCTCTGCCCTGGTTGTCCCTATCGGCGGCGTGGGCACATACCCCACCATGGTCGCCCAGACCAGCAACCTCAACTGGCTGGCCGAAGTCGTCGCCCACGAATGGACGCACAACTTTTTCACCCTGCGTCCGTTGGGAATAAGCTATATCAACTCCCCCGAACTCCGCACGATGAACGAAACGGCGGCAAGCCTGGCCGGAAACGAACTTGGCCGCGCGGTCATCGCCCGGTTTTACCCCGACCTGCTCCCCCCCGAAGAACCCCCTCCCCCGCCTCCCTCCGAGGAACCCACCCCCGAGCCTGAACCGCCACCCGAACCGGTGTTCAACTTCAACGCTGAAATGCACGAAACCCGCGTCAACGCCGATAAGCTGCTGGCAGAAGGCAAAATCGAACAAGCGGAACGCTACATGGAGCTGCGCCGCCGCTTCTTCTGGGACAACGGGTATCGAATCCGTAAACTCAACCAGGCTTATTTTGCCTTTTACGGGGCCTATGCCGATGAACCTGGCGGGGCTGCAGGCACGGACCCGGTAGGAGAAGCGGTTCGCTTGCTCCGCGCGCAAAGCGCGACTCTGGCCGATTTTTTGAATACGATCTCGTGGATGTATTCATTTGAGACATTGCAAGAACGGGTTGGGGGGACAGAGGGTTAAGCAGCCACGCGCGCCATCGCAGTCAACGCCAGAATGACCAACCCCAAGATCAAGTTCAGCCGCAACAAAAAGAGATTCCTGCGCTGCAAACGGGCCATCTGTGACGCCTCTTTCCCCAACGATTGGTGCAGGGCGGCCCGGTTTAATTCCGGGAGGCTGAACCATGTCAAATACGCGCTGATCCCGATCATGCCGAAAAAGACCAGATGCTTGAGGAGGATCGCAACCGCCCAGCGATTGTTCACCGCCAGGAAACCTTCGTACTGCGGGCTTGCGCTCATTTGTACCAGCCCGGTTCCAATCAGAAGGGCGAAAGAAAACCACCCGACCGGGTCCAGGCGGCGTTGCGCGTTTTCGAACAGGGCAGCCTGCCGTTCCGGGTTCTCCAACTGCCGCGCAGCAGGGATGATAAGGAAAACCACCGCCGCCAGTCCGCCGATCCAGGTAATCGTGGCAAGCATATGCAGCCAGTAAGAGAGGGTCAGTGCCCAGGGAGGAACAGTCACGGGGCAGGTGTTTCGGTTGGGACAGGTGTAGCTTCTGGCGGCGCGGTTTCTTCTGGAGGGGCAGTTTCCTCAGGAGGGGTTGTCTCTTCAGGAGAAGGTGTTGCTTCAGGGGGGGTGGGGGTTGCTTCCGGTTCTTTATCGTCGTCCCCCTTATCATCTTTAGAACCTTTTGAACATTGGTCATCAAGCCAGGTTTGGGTGGGTTCAAATTGCGGGTCACCACTGAAATTGCTCAAGGCTTGCATTTGAATTTGCGCTTCGCACCAATCCCTACCTGCGACAAGCTGGTCAATATAGTTTTGCATCGCCTCAATATACCGTTGAGAGGCGTACCAGTTATCGCCGTTGTGCATGTTGGGCAGGTAAGGGGCGACCTGGCCGAAGTAGTATGCCGCTTGCGCCCAATCCACTTCCCAAAAGCTCACGCCGATGCCAAATAAGCGCGCAAAATTGGCGTAACTTTGCGCATCGGAATCAATGGGGCCGAAGCGTTCAGCCTGGGAGAGGTCCAACAGGCCGCCTTCGAGTTCTCCAGTGTTGAGAATCTTGTAAACGCCGCGATACCGGAAAGCGACATACAGCATCGAGTCGACATCCACTGCCCGGTAAGCCGGGTCTTTTTTCCGGAGAGAGAGCAAAGTGGAAATGGCAGCATCCCAATCTTCATCCTCCATTGCTGCGCGGGCTGTGGAGAAAATCTCTTCAACATCACGCAGGTCAGGAGTGGGGGTCAGGGTGGGCGTTGCCGTGGGAGTAACCGGGGTGGGGGTGGCGGTGGCCTGGATGATCGCCAGGGTACGCGCCAGCATTTCAATGGCCTTCACATAGTTCGGGTCCTGGTCGAGGATATACTCAAACCGCTGCCGGGCCAGTTCGTATTCGCGTGCGGCAAAATCCTGTAACCCTAATTCGTATTGGGTATCCAGTTCTTCAACGGCCTGGGTGGATTGTTGAACAATCCGGTCAGCGACAGCGGTTTGGTAGCCCCGATAACCGCTAAAGGTGGCGACTCCAAGCAGGATCAGCCAGCCGATGAGCACAGGGCCGACCCAGCTGAAGCGCCGTTTTCGCGCGGGTGCCGATTCCCCAGGAGGCTGCCCGGATGAAGGTTCACCCCCCCCGAGCCGGGTGGGCATTGTTTCCCCAGCACCGGCTGCGCTCGTTTGCATGGGTTGTGTTTCATTCAAAGTTTCTTCAGACATGCGGCGTATTATACCCCCGATGAAAAAACGTAACTGCTCAGGCTAAAGCCTGAGAATTCCCGAAAAAAAGGTGGAGGGGTGTACATCCCCCGCCCCTTTTTTCGGAGTTTTCTACTCTGGGCTGAGTAGTTACAAAACAACAACGCACCGGAAGGCCGTTGCGGCTATTCTATTGCATGTAAGGCCTCGAGCAATGCTTCAAACTCCTCACCGCAATCGTGGCACATTTTCAAATGGTGCTGGACGAGCGGCATGGCTTGTGCGGCATCTTTGCCTGCCAGAGTCATTTCTACAAACTGATCCAGTTCCTTAAAACAGATTTCACAACTCAATTCGTTGTGACGGGTGGCCATGATGGAGCGCACAAGTTTTTTCAGATGGGTAACATTCAACATACGGGCCTCAAATTTCTCATATTTTTCTCATAGATGTCCATCTCATAGACGACTTCGTTCGATAGGCTCTTACATGAACACATGTGCGCTCACTCAAATGCTGCCAGTATTTCCTGGGGGGTGAAACCATTTTCGGCCATTTTTCGCTGGAGGTTTTGCCGGGCGTCGAAGATGAGCTTATACAAAGCATTGCGGTTGGTATTCATGCGCCGGGCGACTTCTTCCATCGGAATCCCGTTGAAAATGACGGCGGTGATCGCCTGGCGCTGACGTTCGGTTAACTCCTCATCAATCATTTTTTGGACAAATTCGAGCATGGCCAGGCGGGTTGCCTGTATTTCGGGCGTTGCCCCGGGATCGGTAAGGATGGCGGGAGTGAATTCATTGCCTTCCTGGTCTTCGATCATTTCTTGAAGGGAGAGGTCCTGCCAGCGGCGGCGGCGTAGTTCGGTGAAAGCGGAGTTGACGGCGATTTTTTGTGCCCAGGTGGTGAAACGGCTTTCTCCCCGAAAGGTGTCGAGGTTGTCCATGATTTTGATCAGGCCATCTTGAACAAAATCTTCGATTACGTGTTCAAGGTCTCGACGAATACGATTGGCAAGGACAGAACGCAAGCCACGGAGTAATAATTCGCGCAGATCGGCAATAGCCTGTGCTTGATTGGGGCCGCGCAAGTCGGCCAGCCATTGTTCATTGGTTCGGTCAAACATTCGGTTTTCCTTGTAAAACGGCGGAATTATAGCATAGCCGCCTTCTGGTAATGGGCTGTCATTTAACGGCTCTTTGGGATTTGCCATGGTTAATGCCTCCCCGCCGATTCTTAAAGAACCCATTTAGCATTAAGCTGTCCACTTTTGTTTACTGGTACAATGAAACCCTTGTGCGTAACCGTTCAGTTCCCCCACCTGCAGTCACCATTTTTTCGGATAATCCCCTCACCAAGTGAACGGTTACCCC